>JAZNJO010000001.1:0-49947 GCA_045578085.1 Acutalibacteraceae bacterium
CACGCCAAGTATCCACAAACGCCCATCGGCTGCTCCGAGTACGGCTGTGAGGCGCTGAACTGGCATACCTCCAACCCCACCCAGGGCGACTACACCGAGGAATACCAGGCATACTACCATGAAGAGCTCATCAAGCAGATCGCGGAGCGTCCCTACCTGTGGGCTACCCATGTGTGGAATATGTTCGACTTCGGCGCTGATACCCGTAACGAGGGCGGCGAGAACGGTCAGAACCACAAGGGTCTGATGACCTTCGACCGCAAGTATAAGAAGGACTCCTTCTATGCTTATAAGGCATGGCTGTCTCCTGTTCCCTTTGTCCATCTGTGCGGCAAGCGGTACGTGGACCGCGTGGAGGACGTGACCAAGGTGACGGTGTACTCCAACCAGCCCACCGTGGAATTGTTCGCCAACGGCGAGTCCCTAGGTGTCAAGGAGGCACCCGACCACTTCTTCTACTTCGACGTGCCCAACGCGGGCGAGACCACTCTTAAAGCGGTGGCGGGTGACTGCACCGACGAGAGCGTCATCCGGAAGGTAGATGCTTTCAATGAGGATTATCGTCTGAAAGAGGAAGGCGCCATCCTCAACTGGTTTGATATCGATGCCCCCGAGGGCCGTTTCTCCCTCAACGATAAGCTCTCCGACATTATGGAGTCCAAGCGAGGCAAGCTTTGGTTTGTGAGTCTGGGCCTCAAACTGAAAAAGAAGATGGACGCCGGCAAGAAGGATAACAAGGGCGAGAAGAAGTCCGGCGGCTTTGAGGTGGACCTGAAGGGCGGCGACAGCGGCCTGATGCAGATGATGGGCGGCTTCACCGTGCTGCGTTTGACCAGCATGATGGGTATGATGAATATCTCCTTCACCAAGGAGGAGTTGCTGAAAATGAACAAGCAGCTCAACCGCATCAAAAAACCCGCCAAGAAATAAGCAATAAACCGCCTCGGCTAATTGCCGAGGCGGTTTTTCCTTGTGCCTTGCACAAGTCTGTGCTATAATGAACCGGAAGGAGGGATCCTATGCAGCGCATCATCGTCATCGGCTGCCCCGGTGGGGGCAAAAGCACCTTCGCTCGTTGGCTGCGGGATAAGACCACGCTCCCCCTTTATTATTTGGATCAACTGTGGCATAAACCGGACCGCACCGTCCGCTCCCGTGACGAGTTTGATGCCAATCTGGAAACGATCCTCGCCCAAGAGCGCTGGATCATCGACGGCCATTACAGCCGCACCTTGGAACGACGGCTAGCCGCCTGCGATACGGTGTTTCTGTTGGATCTGCCCACCACTGTTTGCATGGAGGGCGCGGCGGCGCGGATTGGACAACCGCGGGAGGATATGCCGTGGATTGAGCAGGAATTTGATCCCGCATTTCGGGAATATATCGCCGCCTTCGCAGAAGAGCAACTGCCAAAAACATACGAACTGCTGAAACAATACGGCGATAAAGCCATTGTGATCTTCCGCTCCCGCGCGGATATACAACAATATATAGCACACAAGAAAGACGCTCCGTGATTGCCACAGAGCGTCTTTGCTTATATTCCGTAAGTGCCGGTAATCGGGTCGCGGAACAGGGGAATGGCCGGCGGTGCAAAGGTGAACAGCACAAAGAGGCCGCCAAGGAATATAAGTCCCGACACAGCGACCCACCGAGGCAGTGCGCAACGTTTGGTGAAGCGACACGCTACCAAGGAGGTCACCGCAGCCGCTACAAAAAAGATCACAATGTTAAACCAGTCCGCTGATATCCCCAGCGCCCCGGTATAGGTGTAATAAAGCAGCGGAATCACCGCTAGCCCTGCCAACGCGGACCAAAAGGTGCGGCACCAAAGGGTGTCGGTATGATCCTTGCGGCACAGCCGCTGTATAATCGCAAACAGCAGTAACGGCACAAACAGCAGTTTCATATGCTCCCAAGTGGATTCGTTCACCCCCGAAACAAAGGCCACCACGAAACTCTCCCCCGTCCATTCATACAGAAAGTGCAATAACACCCCTGCAACGCTTATAAACAGAAAGTTCGCCACAGGCCAAAAAGACCAGCATTTTTTCACCCTCATCCCCTCTTTCCTCTACCTCACAGTATGTATCTGCCCGCCGAGAATATGCCTGAAAAGTCTTGCGCAATCCCACGGCGATTGGTATAATGAACACAGAGGTGATTGGGATGGTAGAAGTAGCGGCAGCACTCATTTGGAAAAATGGACGCTTTCTCATCTGTCAACGCCCCGCACACAAGAGCAATCCCCTTCTATGGGAGTTTGTGGGTGGCAAAGCGGAGGCGGGCGAGACTCTGCCCCAGACCCTTATACGGGAATGTCAGGAGGAATTGGGCATCACCGTGGCGGTGGGCGAGTCATTCATCGATCTGGTACACACCTATCCTGATATCACCATCCATTTGACCCTGTTCCACGCCACCATCGCCCACGGAAAACCGCAACTGAAAGAACACAACGATCTGCGCTGGATCACTCCCGCAGAGATTCCTCAATACAATTTCTGTCCCGCAGACGTTATCATTTTAGAGCGATTAATGGAGTTAGAAGTATGAGATTACCCACCGAACGAATACTGGACAAGCTGGACGGTTATCTGCACAAAAACGATTACAGCGGTGCGCTGCGACATTTAAACTACTGGCTGGCGGAGGCTACCGCCGCCGAGGACACCCGTACGGCTCTGCTGCTACACAACGAGCGAATGGGACTACACCGCAAGCTGGGGCAGGAGCCCGAAGCCGTCGACGCCCTACAAGAGGCACTGGCTACCGTGGAGCGACTGGGCGTGAGCGAGCAGGTAGGCGCCGCTACCACCTATCTGAACGCCGCCACCGTATACAAGGCTTTCGGTCAGGCTGAGAAAAGTCTGCCCCTATTCCAAAAAGCTCGCACCATCTATGAACGGGAACTGTCCCCCGAAGACGACCGTATGGCAGGACTTTATAACAACATGGCGCTGGCGCTGACCGACGTGGGGGATTATGAACAATCTCGATCGCTTAACCGCAAAGCATTGGCCATTATGGAATCCAAGGCGGACGGCGCGCCCGAAGCGGCCATCACCTACCTCAACATGGCCAGCAACGCCGAAGCGGAGCAAGGCTTAGAGGCGGCAGAGGAGGTTATCTCCATCTACCTTGACCGCGCCCGCGCACTGTTGGATGAATACCCCTGTCGGGACGGCAATTACGCCTTTGTATGCGAGAAATGCGCATCGGTATTCGGCTATTACGGACATTTTGCCTATGCAAAGGAACTGAGTGAAAGGGCGACGGAAATCTATGAAAGGACTTGACCTATCCCGGCAATTTTATAACACCTACGGCATCCCTCTGTTGGAGAATTTTTCTGAGGCAGCGCCCTATATCGCCGTCGGGCTGTGTGGTAGCGGCTCCGAGTGCTTCGGCTACGATGACGATCTGTCCGCGGACCACGACTTTGAGCCGGGGTTTTGCCTTTTCTTGCCTGATGAGGATTTGGTGGACAGCCGCACCGCCTTTCAGTTAGAGCGGGCATACGCCAAGTTGCCCCGCGATTTTATGGGATTTCATCGCCCCACCCTGTCCCCTGTGGGAGGAAACCGCCACGGGGTAATCCGTTTGCAGGATTTCTTACTGGATAAAACCGGCACACCCAACGGACAACTCTCCCTTTCCCAGTGGTTTTCTGTGCCGGAGCAATCGCTGGCCGAGGCGACCAATGGCGTCCTCTTTCGGGACGATGCAGGCATCTTCACCGCCATCCGCAAGCAATTGGCCTATCTGCCCGAAGACGTGCGGCTAAAAAAATTGGCAGGTCATCTGCTGCTTATGGGACAAGCGGGACAATACAATTATCACCGCTGTGTGGCGCGGGGTGAGACTGCCGCCGCCCAATTGGCGATAGGAGAGTTCGCAAAGAGTGCTCTGCACTGCGTTTTTCTGCTCAATCGCACCTATCTGCCCTACTACAAGTGGCAGTTCCCCGCCCTGCGGGTGCTGCCCTGTTTGGCGGAGCTTTACAACCCCTTGGAGTATCTCCTCACCACCCCCAACACACCGAAAGAAGCGCTCGAAAAAGAGGCTCTTATCGATAAAATATGCGAAACCGTAGCCAACGAACTGCGTCGGCAAGGCCTCTCCGAGCGCGCGGATAATGAAACCGAGCGCCACGCCTATGAAATCAACGAACACATCCTCGATAATGCCCTGCGCAACCTCCATGTTTTGTGGGGAGTATGATGAGAAGAACAGCGGTCCTTCCCAAATAGGAAGGACCGCTGTTTCATTTGTCTTATTTATTCAAAGGAGGATAGGTGGCGTCGGTATCCGTGGCCAACGCGCCGCCGAACATAGCCGCAATAGTTTTGGGAATCTGCACATTCTCCACCGTCTGGTCGTCGAACAGCTCGCCGCCCACGCCATAGGCGAACACCGGCACATCCACGCCGGTATGATCTTCGCTGGTATACTTGAAGGTGCTGTCACCGGTGCGGGTGATGCCGCCGGTCTCGTGGTCGGCAGTAATGAGCACAAAGGTGTCGGGATGATAGAAGGCGTACTCCATAAACAGGGCGATCGCCTGATTAAAGCGTACCACAGCCTTAAAAGTCTTCTCCAGATTGTTGCTGTGGCTGTGCTTATCGATGTGGGCCTCTTCGTACATCAGGAAGAAGCCTTTCTCATTCTCATTCAACGTGTTCAGCGTCTTCTGGATATACTTTTTCATCAGGTCCACACCATAGGTGTTGTAGAAGTCAAACTGGCAATTGACGATGGTGCCATACTTCTGCTTGGTCGCGTTTTGAGTCGCATACAGCGTGTCGGAATTATCACGACTGCTGGCGTGAGCGGAGAAAGCGGCAGGCGTGGCACCAATGGGACTCTCGGTGGACATAACGCCGGTGGCCAACCCCATAGAGCCCGCCAACTCAGTAATCAAAAGCAGGTCGTTCTTATCCTTGTCCTTGCCCACACGACCGTTGGTGGTCTTGTAGCCGGTGGACAGGGCCGTGCCTGCCGCCGCGCTGTCGGTCACACCGGACAGGGAATTGGTGCGGGCAAAGCCATCATAGGGGAACTTATAACCGTAGAAAGAAGTCTCCCCGTTGCTGTAATCGGTAACACCGGATGCGCTGAACGCCTTAAACAGTTGCGTATGCTGGACGCCCATACCATCGCCGATGAGCATAATGAAATGCTTCGGAGTCTTCACAATGGGCTGGCAAACCGTCTGCTGAGCAGGCACCTCTGTGGAAGCGGCCTCTCCGGTGATGTAGGTTTCCACAAAGTAATACGCCGCCGCCGCGATGACGAAGGAGTCCGCCTCCATCGCCACGTGACCATCCTTCGCCATCAGGGCAAAGTCCATACCGGTCTTGGGGGTAGTGACCGTTTTGGAGAGGGCGCGATTGGTCTCGCCCACCAGGATCTCGTGCTTATTTGGTGCATCTGTCTCAGTATCCGCCATCATCTCCACCTGTGCGCCGGTGCGCTCCAGAATCTCATCGCAGATATACAGCGCGGCACGGATGACGTATTCGGACGCCTCGTTGTCGTACACGACCACATACTCGGATACGCTCACACCGTTCAGCTTGGCCTTAGACTGAGGCTCAGTGGTGGTTGTAGTCGTTACGGTGGTGGTGGTCGTTATAACCGTCGTATATTTCGTAGTCGTCTTTGTGGTGCCCGTCGTCTTGGTAGCCGACTGCGTGGTCTTAGACGGAGTTTTCGTCGTGGTTGCCTTGGTCGTGGTGGACTGCGTGGTCTTATCTGCCACCGTAGTCTTGGCCGTAGTCGGCTTGGTGGTCTTGTCCGTCACCGTAGCCTTGGTCGTGGTAGACTTGTCCTCCCCGGTAGTCGTGGTCACCTTGTCCGTCTCGGTAGAGTTTATCGTGGTGGTGTCGGCAGTCTCGGTGCTCTCCTCAGTGCTTACGGTGGACTCCTCAGTAACCTCCGCAGACTCATCGTTGCTGTCCTCCACCTTTTGCTCCGTGGTGGTCGTGGTGTCGTCTCCTGCATCTGTGGAAACATCCGGTACGGACACCAAATCCTCATCAGGTCGGTTGGTGGGTTTTTGCCCACAACCCATCAGTAGCGCGGCCAGCATCATCACGGCTAACCAAAAAGCCAATTTCTTTTTCATCGATGAATCCTCCTCGTTTGTGCTATTTCTACATTGTACCATCTCCCTGCCTTCTTTGCAAGAAGAAATGCTTTTATTCTAAATCCATTTGTGTTATACTGATACCGAAATCTAACGGAGGAGGCGTAAAATTGACCTTATTTTGGAATGCGCTGGTGAAATATCTCTTCGGACTGTGGCTGGTGGGCGTGTTGGTGTTTCTACCGGCAGGCACCCTGTCTTACGACGGTGGATGGTTGTTTATGGGTCTTTTGTTCGTGCCTATCTTTCTGTTGGGAGCGGTACTGCTATGGAAAGCGCCCCATCTGCTGCAAGAACGGCTGAACGGAAAAGAAACCGCCCGCACGCAGAAAAAGGTGGTGAGCTTCTCCTCCTTACTGTTTTTGGGCGGATTCACCGTGGCAGGGCTGGACCACCGCTTCGGTTGGTCTTCTGTCCCCTTGTGGGTTACCATAACGGCTTGTATTCTGTTCCTCACTGCCTACGGTACGTACGCCGAGGTGATGCGGGAAAACGCCTACCTCGCCCGCACCATAAAGGTACAAGAGGGACAAAAGGTGGTGGACACAGGGCTGTATGGTATCGTCCGCCATCCCATGTATGCCGCTACCATCCTGCTGTTTTTGATGATTCCTCTCCTACTGGGCTCTTGGTGGGCTGTGCTTGTCTTCCTCCCCTATCCACTGCTTATCGCCCTGCGAATACGGGATGAGGAGCGCTTGCTCTCACAAGAGTTGGACGGATACACCGCCTACACCAAAAAAGTGAAATATCGTCTGTTGCCATTTGTTTGGTAAATGCATCCGCTACTTGTAAAAGCGGTTGATTGGTGGTATACTGCCTTTGAGAAAATCATTCAAAAAAGGAGAGAAGCGTATGCTGAACATCGGAGATAGCGCCCCCGCCTTTACGCTGTATGACAAAGACGGCCAACCCGTATCCCTATCGGATTTTTTAGGCAAAAAAGTGGTGCTGTATTTCTATCCAAGGGACAACACCCCCGGCTGTACTCGTCAGGCCTGTGCCTTTGCCGGTGCGTACGAAGAATTTCGGAACAAAAACGTGGAGGTAGTCGGCATCAGCAAGGATAGTGTTGCCTCTCACGTGAAATTCGCCGAAAAGCACAATCTACCTTTCGTGCTGTTGTCCGACCCGAATCTGGTCGCTATTCAAGCCTACGGGGTGTGGCAGGAGAAGAAAATGTGCGGCAAAACCTCTATGGGAGTTGTGCGCACTACCTTTATCATTGATGAGCAAGGACGCATCGCAAAGGTGATGCCCAAGGTCAAACCCGATACCAACGCAGCAGAGATTTTAGCGGAAATTTAATGTGTATAATTAAAAGCCAAATCGGAATCCGTGAATTCCGCATTTTAAAAGGACATTTTATCAAACATCAATGCAAAGCAAAAATCGATTTGAACGGGTTTTTCTTATAAAGAATATCCGACAAAGAACAACGGAAATTCTACATCGAAATTTATTGTATATATAATGTTCGACCATCGCTCTGCCCACTGTTTTTTGAGTATCATCCTACAATCCCGTCAGTTTACTGGCGGGATTTTTGCCTTTTTGCTTCATTTGTGCGAAAATTGTTGTATTTGCGCAAATTTTACGCTATATTATATTATATTGTAAAAATGTAGGTATTGGGAGGTAATACAATGGCTATTAGTTATAACAAACTTTGGAAATTACTTATTGACCGAAAAATGAAAAAGAAGGACCTCGTTGAAACAGCCGGGGTTAGTTGGTCAACCGTTGTCAAAATGGGACACAACGAGCACGTTAGCACGGATATTCTCGTTAAGATATGTGCAGTTTTGGAGTGCGAAGTAGATGAGGTTATGGAGATTGTGCGTGTAGAAAATAAACAGTAGTCATACTGTGATAAAACAACTTTCTATCCTGAGTAATCCTATCTTCCTGCGAAAGGAAAAGAACTATGGTCAATAAAGAACTTAAAAAATTAAATAGACGTGAGCTCGTTGATGTTATCTATCAATTAAAGAAAAACGAGGAGCAGATGCAGGAGCAAATCGCTGCGTTAGAAGCAGAATTGCAAGATTCTCGCATTCATCTTTCTGTTGCGGGTTCAATCGCAGAAGCGGCAACCGATATTACCGGTATCTTTTCAGTGGCTCAATCTACCGCCGATTTGTACTTGCGTGAGATTGCTTCTATGAAAAAGGATGCTCAAAGAGAATCTGAAAAGATGATTCAAGAAGCCAAGAAAAAAGTTGAATCCATTATAGCTGATGGAAAAAGGCAATACGACGCTTTGGTTTCTCAATATAAGCTCGACTACAAAAAATGGCAACAACTTCAAGCAGAGATTCAAAGTTTGGAAAATCAAAAAGAACAAGCCCTATGCGAGGAATAAGATATGTTTAACTATTCAAAAAATAAAGTGTCCGTTCCTTCGCTTACGGAAATTCAAACCGAGCGTAAACGGATACGCAAAAAGGATTATTACAGGCAGTCTCTTCGCAGTACGGTTTCCGTTTTGGTCGTTGTGGCGGCCGTTGCCGTCTTGATTGCAACGCTGTTTTTGCCGATTCTTCAAATATCCGGTGATAGTATGTCGCCGACATTGGATCATGACGAAATCGTTGTTCTGTTGAAAACAAAAAAGTTTGAACGTGGCGACTTAATCGGATTCTATTATCAAGGTAAGATTTTGCTGAAACGTGTTATTGCCTTGCCGGAGGACGAGGTGGCACTAGACGCGGAAGGAAACGTATACATAAATGGTGAACTGTTGGACGAGCCATATGTCACTGACAAAGGACTTGGAGATTGTGATTTGGAATTCCCTTATAGGGTGTCCGGCACAAGTTACTTTGTAATGGGCGACCGTCGCTCCAATTCTGTTGACAGCCGCAACTCGGCGATCGGTTCAATACCTCAAGAAGATATTATAGGGAAAGTTTTTGTTCGTGTTTGGCCGTTTTCCCGGTTCGGATTCGTTTATTAAAGACTTGACTAATACTGAAACGAAAGGGGGGAGAGCCATGCAGGACGTCTTGGGTGAAAGTCTAAGAAGAATAAGAAAAATTAAAGTGCGGAAAACACGAATGATCGCTATTCTGTTAGTGCTCTCCCTTGTTGTTTCGCTCGATGTGTTTTGGTGGTTACGGCAACCCGGCTTGACACTTGCCGGTGACGCGGATTGTGGGATTACAGAACATACCCACGATGACGGCTGCCAAGGCGAAGAAGCCCCTTGTGAGCTTATCGAACATATTCACAATTTTTCCTGTTACTCTGATGAAAATGCTGATGTGGAAACACAACTGGATTGGCAGAACCTGTTTGCAGATTATCCCTTTACGGGAGATCTACGAGGCGATTTGGTTGGAATGGCAAAAACACAGGTTGGCTATACGGAAAGCAAGTTGAACTTCCGGGTGGGAAGTGATGGCATTCGCCGCGGTTATAACCGCTATGGTGCTTGGTATGGCACGCCTTACACAGATTGGTCTGCGCTGTTTGTTTCCTTCTGCTTGCATTACGCAGGTGCAGATCCGAGCACCACGCCCGGCAACACCGGAGCAAACTCTATGGCGGAAACTTGGAAAACTCTCGGCAAATACGCTTTTGTCGGGGATTACACGCC
This sequence comes from Acutalibacteraceae bacterium, assembly GCA_045578085.1. Lineage (GTDB taxonomy): Bacteria > Bacillota > Clostridia > Oscillospirales > Acutalibacteraceae > UBA5905. The sequence continues at coordinate 9,753 of JAZNJO010000001.1, forward strand.
TACGGCAGGGGATTTGGTTTTCTTTAAGAACAACACGGTGGGTATTGTTACAGAAACGCACACCGCAGCATTCTACTTTATACAAGGTGATACGGGTGGAACGGTGCAAGGCAGCGCAATGGCACTAACGGATTCTTCCATCGCAGGTTGGGGTGTAACTGTAGGAACAGCGCAAAACAGTAATTTCCCCTTAACCGAAGAGCTACTGGATATTTCAAATGGTCCGGCAGTTTTTATATTCGAAGGAGAAAGTCCGCCGAAACAAAAGGGGGCTATAACATTCAGAGCCACCAGAGCCATCAAAGAAATGGTTGCTTATTTGGAAGCAAACGGTGGTGCCTATTTCTTTACCTTGCTTGACCTGAAAAATCAAGAACTTCCCAAAGATGCCAATGGCAACTATATTGCGGAAGCTAACGAAGGCTACAAGCTAACGATCAGTTTTGCAAGTCCGAACGGCTTTGTGCCGGGAACCTATCAGTATCAAGTTCCTAACGGATTGATGGTCGACGGTGGTGAAGGCACATTTATTTTGAAAGACGGCACCAACGTAGGTGATTGGGTGGTCACCGATACCGGCCTTATCACCCTTATGTTTAACGAGCACATAAACAGCCGCACTGAAATCACGATTAGTGCTACATTGGGCATTCATTTCCCTGAACAGGAAGAGCCTATTGATTTTGACGGCCTTATTACAGTCAAGGTTAACCCTCCTGCTCAGCAGGAACACCCCACGGTTGTGTCTAAATGGGGTTCGCCAAATGAAGAAACAGGCAAGATCAATTGGACGGTTCGTATTGACGGCTATGCCGATTCCCAGATCCCCGGAAACATACTTACCGACCAGGTTGTCTTGAGTGATTGGAATAAACCCCACAGTTACACCGCATCGGATATAGCAAATGGCATTTCCTTTGGTGTTTCCGATCCGCGTGAAGAATGGCACGCATGGCATGTTTCTGCTGACGATCCGCATATCCTATGGGATGAAACAGGATGGTCTTATAAAATCCCAAAAACCGTTATTTGTGACTACTGCGGTGAGTTAGAGTTGGGCAACGAAGGTTGGGTCTACTATATCAACTATACCTCTACACCGACCGCACTGAATACACCGGGCACCTTCGACTATGCGAACAAAGTCACAGTGGACACTCAGACAGCATGGGGTTGGAGCAATTTTAACCATGGAGCGATTGAGGCGGAAATTATAAAGAACGGCTCTTTTGTTTCTGACGCTGCCGGAGGAGCATTCCTTTGGGAGGTTCAAGCTATCATCCCCGGCAGAGTAGAAGGTCAGAGAGCAGAATATTCGTGGTTTATTGCGGATGAAATGCGTCTTTTAGATGAAAATGGCACACTCATTGGTCGTTTTCATAACGATGCGAATCTATCCGCTGTCACAGCAACCTATAACGGAAAGACAATCCAAGTCCCCCGCATTCAAGATGCCACGGACAGCGATATGTTCGCATGGGATAATGCCTGGACAGCAACAGAGAACGGTATAAGTCATACGCGAAACATCAATCTGCTTTGCCGTTGTCAATGCACTCCGGACACCTGCCATTGGACCGGCTGTGGAGAATACTGGTTCCAGAATGATGATGGCACATGGGCTACTAAAGGATTTTGCCAATGTTGGACAGAAACACAGAATATGACCTTTACTTTTATTTACAAGACAACGGATCTGTCCGCAATTGAAAATTATGGTAGTCTCGGTTATCAATTAAACAACCACGCACAGCTGTTTTATATGCCGGATTCCGATTCGTCCGTCCGCGTATCCTATGACGATGCATCTGTCACCATTCCCAATCTGTTTGAAAAAAAGTTAACTCACGACTTTGACGGTTATATAGCCCACTATAATATTACAGTTAACGAAGGAAAGTTGGTTCTGACAGACGGTGCGCCGCTTACGATACATGATGTTATGACCGAAACCCTTGTCTACATCAGCGGATCGTTGGTCATCACAGCCGAGGATACAAATGGAAATCTAACCGTCCTAAAACAAGGAGAAGATTACACCGTTACTTATGACGGAACCGGCAACGCAACAGATGCTCAAGGAGAAAAGGTACATATACTCGATATTGTAATTCTTAGACCACAACCGATTATGTATATCCTTGATTATGATGCGACGTTGACCATTCCAAGCGGTGTAACCGAAGCAATCAAGTACACCAATTCGGCTTCTATCACACTTTGGGGCGAAAGAATCACAGATGCCACGGTAGAAAAGGTTTATGCTGACATCAATATTGCGGCGAAGAACTATACGGTGGAAATGTATAAAACTTGTGCAGAAAGTGGTACTCCTCTTGGCGGAGCCACTTTTGGCCTATACAATACACAAGGCGGTTTGATTGCCACCGAAGTAACCGATGCAAACGGAAAACTTGTTTTCCAATCAAATATCATTGAGGGTGTCATCCTTCGAGAGCACGTCCTCTATTACATGCAAGAGCTTCGTGCTCCACCGGGGTACCAGGTAGACGATACAAAGTATTGGTTCTGCTTCTGTAATGAAACAGAGGATACCTGCCAAACTTGTATCGAAATTTTGGCAGGAAAGGATGCTAAACGCATACCGTTTGAACAAATTGGAAAAGTTCACGCAACAAATCGGCTTATAAACTACAACCTGCCAGCCACCGGAGGTCCCGGTGTATATCCTTTGATACTTGTGAGTGCCATGTTCATTTTCGCACCGCTTGTATATAAATTCATTCAAAGGCGCAAGCGAGAAGGGAGGGGCGTAGGATAGCTTCTCTTTCTACGGCAAAAAAACGCGCCGAAGATGAATCTGTAAAAATAAAATTTAAATTAGAAAGGACCCGAAATTATGAAAAAGTTATTATCAATCCTTATGGTACTGGCTATGATTTTGGCTATGAGCACCAACGCGTTTGCAGCAGAAAGCACAAGCGTTACCATCACAAATTCCGATGGTAAAACCTATAAAGGATACAAAGTTCTCAATTTGACCACCAGTTTAAAAACAGGCGAACACCATCCTAATACATGCAATGGAAATCACTCTGATGATTGCTTCAACTACGCATACACCATTGCAAATGATAATTACCGCAAGATTTTGCAGATTGAAACCTTCGATAAGGCCGGCGCTAGCTTGTGGGGATCCAATAAGCCCGCAACAGCAAACGACGTTACCGACGCACAGATTCTTGAGCACCTCTCCAAGCAGAGCGGCGATAACGGTGATGCTTACGGCACTATGCGCAGCGTGGCAGACCGCATCTACCGTGCAATAAAAGCTTGGAACGCAGACCCCGCAAACGCGGCTAACCAAATTGCAGCTGATCTTACAATCGCTAACGGCAACAGCAATAGTGTTGAACAAGGTTACTGGATATTCGCTGATGTAACAGAACTTGACGGCACAACCGACAATGCTAATTCTTTGGTTCTTGTAGACACCAAGGGACAGGACGCACTTACCATCAACCCTAAGTCGGCAATTCCTACAATCGAGAAAAAGGTAAAGGATATCGAAGACAGCGAAGACTCCAGCATTGAGGACAACCCCTGGCATGATACCGCTGACCACGATATTGGCGATACTGTTCCCTTCAAGCTTACTGCAACCTTACCCAGCAACGCGCATCTATACGATTCTTATGAGCTTATATTCCACGATAAGCTTTCCGAAGGTTTAACACTTGATGAGACTTCAATTAAAGTCTGGATGTACGAAACTAAACACAAGGCTGATGTTGATCTTGATGTAAATGACGGAACAGCACTCGTACTCGGCACGGATTACGAAATCAATACAGCCGGCCTGGCAGACGATTGTAGCTTTGAAATAGTTCTCGGAAATGTAAAGAATATCGCAGGTGTAACCAGCACATCCTCCTTTGTTGTTTGCTATGAAGCCGAACTTAACGACCATGCTAAAATCGGTATAGCGGGCAACCCCAACGAAGTGTATCTCGAGTTCTCCAACAATCCTTACGATGAAGGAAGCGGCAAAACGGCCCCTGATAAGGTAACCGTATTCACCTATCAGTTAGTTGTTAACAAAACCGATTCTCATGGCCACGAATTGAAGGGCGCAGGCTTTACGCTCTACAAGAAGGATGTTAGCGGTACATACACTGCTATCGGTGCAGAGCTTAAAGGGGCAGATATGACCCGGTTCATTTGGAACGGTCTTGATGATGGCGACTACAAACTTTCAGAAACCACCATTCCCGAGGGCTACAACAAAATGTCTGATATTGTATTCTCTATTTCTGCAGAACACAGCGAAAATGCAGGCAAACTTGAACTCGTCTCTCTTGATGGCGGATTGATGGGTATGGGTGAGCAGGCAGACGGCAAGTTCACAGGTAAAATCATTAAAGAAATTGTTAACCATACAGGAACCGTTCTTCCCGAGACCGGTGCGCAAGGCACGTTCTTGCTTGTTTGCGGCGGTTCTTTGCTTGTAATCTTGGCTGCTGTATTTATGATTACCCGCAAGAAAATGTCCATTTACGAAAACTAATATCTTTATAAACGGTTTTTTGTTTTATTAGTTTAGAATGTAGCGGCGGATGGTTTAATCCGCCATCCGCCGCTACATTTAATAAAGCAGTGGAGAGATGCTTATGAAGAACAATAAAATAGGAATCCTATTGGTTCTGATGCTTTTCGTAGGCGTCTGTGGACTGCTTTATCCGTCTGTGAGCCAATATTGGAACAGTAAAACACAAACACGCGCAGTAGAAAACTATCGAGAAATTCTCGACGCATTGAGGCCCGAAGATTACGAAGCCTATTTTCAAGAAGCAGAAACGTATAACGCTGAGTTGAGTGAACTTAGTGCTCCTTTGTTTGATTACCGCAAGGTAAAAGGCTACAACAGAATTTTAAATATCAGCGGAAACGGTGTTATGGGATATGTTGCAATTCCTAAATTAGGTGTTGAATTACCCTTGTACCACGGAATATCCGCAGAGGTGTTGAATGTTGCTTGTGGCCACTTGGAAGGAACCTCTTTGCCTGTGGGCGGTAAACACACACACAGTGTCCTATCTGCACATCGTGGACTTCCTCACGCAAAACTATTCACCGAGCTTGACAAGATGGAGATTGGAGATACCTTTACAATTACTGTGTTAGACAGAACCATTACCTATCAAGTGGATCAGATAAAGGTTGTTAGACCGGATGAGGTTGACGATGTGCAAATTGTTCCCGGGAAGGATTTATGTACATTGCTTACCTGCACTCCCTATGGAATCAATTCCCATAGATTGCTCGTGCGGGGAACCCGTATCGAAAATGCTGTACCCGTTCTGCATATTGCCTCTAATGCGTATCGCATTGACTCTCTGGTAGCAACGCCCATAGTTGCCGCTCCGATCTTGCTGATTTTACTGACCGTTTTAATGGTCAAATATAGGGATAAGGGTAGCAAACCGCTTATTTCAAAGGAGGAAGAAGAATGGTTAAAAGAAGAATGGGGATGATTGCTTTTTTGCTGTGTTTTTGCCTATTTCTAATGCCGTGCCAAGTGCAGGCGACCTCAACAACATACGCAAAAGAGCCAATATCCACGGAGCAAAACGGTTCTTTGACTATCTCCTTTTGCAGTGACGGCATCGCTTTTTCGGTGTTGCCCATACGCCTCTATAAAATTGCAGATGTATCGGCGGATTGTCAATATACGCTTACTTCCTCCTTTGAGAAATCCAATCTGGTTTTTAACGGGATACAGACGGTTGGTGAATGGAACGTCATTCGTTCCACTTTGGAATCATACATACTTGCCCACGAGGTTACGGCAGACTTTAATGCCACAACAGACATCGAGGGCAACGCAGTTTTTAATGCCTTAAAGCCGGGGCTGTATTTAGCCGTTACAGATCGCGTAATGCAACACAAAACAACCTACGTGTTTGATTCTGCCTTGATTGCCTTGCCCGGGTTGGGTGCGGATGGTTTATGGCAGTATTCGGTTGCGGTAAATGCTAAGTGTAAGATTGTTCCTCCGGTCCAAGCTGATGAAGAAATTGAACTCAAAGTAACAAAACTTTGGAAGGGCGATAACGGAAAAACAGATCGCCCCAAGAGCATAGAAGTGGAAATATTTCGTAACGGGATAAGCTATGAAACCGTAAAACTTTTGGACGACAACCATTGGTCCTATAGTTGGAGAGCAAAGAACGATGGCTCGGATTGGAAGGCGGTTGAACGAAATGTCCCCTCCGGATATACGATGACCATTGAGCAGCGAGAAACCGTCTTTGTGTTGACCAACACATTAAATCGGGACGGCCCTAACGCTCCGGACGCACCCCAAACGGGGGATACTTCGAATATTATGCTATGGGTTATTCTTATGATAATCTCCGGCAGTATGCTTATTATCTTAGGAATCACCGGAAAGAGAAGCCGCGTATGATGAACAGTAAAAATGGTGTTGTTCGAAAAGTCCTAATAATTATCGGGTCGTGCTTGCTTATGACTTCGATCATTCTCTTATTTATTTGGCAATGGAATATTCATACATCCGAGCAAAAAGCAAGCGAGTATGTGCGCATACTCCGTGAACGAATCCCCGAACCGCAAGGAGCCGTCCCGGAAGAACGCAAGGACAATACAATGGCAACTCTGTCTGTTGACGGAACGGACTTTGTAGGAATGTTGGAACTTCCGCAGTATGAATCGCTTCTTCCCGTTTGTGCCGATTTGGGGAAACCCTCCAAATGTCCTTGCCGTTTTAATGGGAGTATTTATAACCGCACTATGCAGATTAGTGCCACATCACAAAAGGGACAGTATGATTTTTATCGAAATATTTCCGTTGGAGATGGCGTTTTCTTTACCGATATGGAAGGAAATCGCTACTCGTATACTGTAACGGATATTCGTTATGAAAAAAGCGCAAACCAAACCACATTACAGCGCAAGGAAGCATCCTTGACGCTGTTCATTAAAAACGTTTACGCTTTTGAGTACATAATTATTTACTGTGACGTTTTAAACTAATCTTAAATGGTGTTTATCAAAAACAAAAATTTCCCCGTTAAGAATGCAGAACGCACTGCACTCCTAACGGGGATTTTTGTATATACCTAGCTCGTTATATACTAGGTAAAAATTATAAAAAAGAACCTTGGCACGCGAATTGCGTGTCAAGGCTCTCAATATGGTCCGAGTGACAGGGATCGAACCTGCGGCCTGATGGTCCCAAACCACCCGCGCTCCCAGCTGCGCCACACCCGGATATAACAGCGGCACAAGCCGCCGTTTTTGCATTTTACACTATTTTCAATGGAAAGTCAAGGCGAAAAGCGTCCAATCAGGATTGAGCAATCTGCTTCATCAGAGCTACCCATTCCTCCGCCGTCAAAGTGGCGTTGACTACCTCCAACAGACGGTTGACGGACAAAGTGGCGGGCAATTCCAGTGCCTGCAACAGACGAGCGCGTCGTGTACTGCAATCAACCGTGCCGCTTAACCCCCACTCCATCAAATCCGCTTTGGTGAGGGATAAGCTCTTAGCCTCGACAGCCGTCTCGTCCTCAAACACGGCGCCCGCCCGCTCTAAGGCGGCGATTACCGTCCCGTTATCCATCCCCTCAACGCCCAACAGACCCTCCTTGGAGGGGGCGGCCTTGCGCCGCTCTTTCCCCTCGCGAGGCGGGATATACGCCTGCAATAGCTGTTCCGGCGGGATACATCCTAACAAGTGATTGCGAATCACGCCGCCGGCGCTGTCGCTGTCGGTGAGCACGATCAGCCCTTTGGCCGCCGCCAGTCGGCGGAGCATTGCCATGCGCTCTGCATCCTTGAATATGCGAAAGCCGTCCGTCTGCACCACCAAGGCATCCACTGCCGAGCGCACACGGATCACGTCGTATTTTCCTTCTACCACAATGGCCTGCCGCACCCGTCTCATATTACCCCTCCTGTACGCGGGCAATAAGCTGGGCGAGGGTTTTCTCCAACAGCAGCCACTCCATACCATAGTTAAACTTGACCGCCTGATCCGCCCGCGCCAGAATCTCCAAGCTGTCTCGCAGCAGAGGCACGCTCAGTCGCGCGGCATCCCGCGCCGCATTCCGCAGACGCCACTCTTTACCCTTATAACTCTTGTAAGTAGCCGCGATGTTTTCTGTCGGCACACCACCTGCGGTGGCCGTCTTAGCACGATACAAATCTGCGTAGGCGTTGGACAGGGTGCCCAACACCGTTACCGGCTCCTGCCTCTGTATTTTCAGCTGATGAAGCAGCTCGTAAGCCTCCTCCTGTCGGTGACGCAGAATCGCTTTGGACAAGTCAAAGACTTTGGCCTCCAGGTTCTTCGTACAGACAGCGTCAATGTGATGTCGGGTGATCTGCTCGCCACCCACGGCACACAATTTATCCAATTCACAAAGCAGCAGGTTGAGATCGTTGCCCACCTGCTCCACCAGATAGCGGGCATCCTCCATCTCCAGCTGCGCACCGCGGCGTTTGGCGCCGGACACCAGCATTTTGGCTACATCGATCACCGACTTATGCTCAAACTCCATCACCACGCCCACCTTCTGGGCAAGGGCAAGGAAGTCCTTCCAGCCTTTTTTACGGCTGTCGGGTTGCACCGTCATCTGCCAGAATACCAACACGCAGGTGTCGGGGATCTGCTCCACCAACCGCATCAGCCGCTGGGTGTCTCCGCTCGTCACATCGTAATCCCGCACCTGCACGCACTTACGGTCGGTCATCAGCGGCAGCGCCTCCACCGCCTCCTCCAACTGCTCGGCGGTTACCTCTTGCCCATCGAATCGTTGCAGATTAAAGGCATCAAACCCCTCCTCCACTGTGTGACGGACAATTAAACGGGCGTATTGCTCCACCAGATAGCTCTCCGCTCCATATAGCACGTACAGCGTGGCGCCTCCGCTCTTAATGCAGTCTTTCAGTTGTGCTTCGGTCATAGCCATGGCAATACACTCCATTCTCCGCCCCTTCGCACCGTAAAGGTAACGGAATCTTCTTCTATCCACAGAGAGATGCTCTCCCGCTCTTTCTCGTCGCGGGGATGTCCCACTGCTACACAGGGAAGTGCCAATGGAACACGTGGCACTTCCGTCGCATAAATCACGCATCCATTCACCTCTTTGGGTGGCGGCGCAGTAGGATCTACACAGATCCACAAGGGAGCTCGCTTATTATCCAGCCGCCACCAGCCCTCAGTCACAATGACAATGCCGCTGTCGCTCCACAGAGACACCGTGGCACCTTCTTCCCGATCTATCACCTCAAAGGGAACACCCAAAACCGGCTCCTCTGCGGCCAATCGATACACCGCTGCTCCTTGCGCCAATTCGGTCAGGGCGCTCACCCGAGCTGCTGGCACATCCCGTACCAACAGCACCTCAGGGTCAGCAACGTTTGTTTGCCAAACGGCCTCATCCAACCCATCACCGCTACTAACGCATAAGGCGGTATGCCCTCCCTGACGGATGGTAAGAATCGCACCGCTTTGGGTTGGGGTTACCGTCACCCGCATCAGCGGCGCAGTCAACGGCAGACCGATGCCCAACGCCACCATGACAATTGCCACAGTTGCACACAGCACCCGTCTCATGGAAACGCGCATCAGAATGCCGCATATCAGCAACACACATACCGCACCGACAAGCACCAGCAACCAGCGCATATCCGTATGCACAAACAGCCGCTCGGCATTCATCCACTCCGCTATCTGCTGCATATATCGAACGAGGCCGCCGGCAATCACCAACAACCCACGCCCCAACCACGACAGGAAAGGTGCGAAAGATAATAGCGTCCCGCTCCATCCCAACAACAGCACGACACCGCTGACAGGCACCACCATCAGGTTGGTCAATATAGTAGTTAGTGGGAATCCACCAAAATAATAACACACAAAGGGCAAGGTTGGCAAGGTGGCACCTACACAAACAGCCACACTGTTGCGAACGGTCCTTATAATCTTTGGTTGTCTCTCGCACGATTCCTCCCGCTCCCCCATCAAACGAGGGGCAACGGTCAGCACACCTACCGTAGCCGCAAAGGAAAGTTGAAATCCCACCGAAAAGATCATATAAGGATTATACAACAACAATAAAACTGCCGCCAAGCCCAAGGAATTCAAACTGTCAGCCCTCTGACGAAATACTCGTCCTGTCAGAAACACCAACGCCATCACGCCGGCGCGAACAATCGAAGGTGTATCGCCGATCAGCCACACAAACAGAAACACAGCCATCATCGTCAACGCAGCAGCCACACGGCGTCCCAATCGAGAAAACAAAAACAGCGTCGCACCACTCACCACGGACAAATGCAGCCCCGATACCGCCAACAGATGGGCGATGCCGCTGCGGGAAAAGACGGTCTGCCACCGCGTGGTCACACCTCGTTTATCGCCAAAGCACATAGCCGCCAGCAGCCCGCCTTGTTTCGCGGGCAAATACTGTTGTACTCTCTCACTCAAGTTTTGGCGGGCACGAACGAATCCATCACGAAAAGAAACCGTCTTATCCTCTTGCGTAACCACAGTATTGGCATAGTCCGTCGGAAAAGCCCGCAAATGAACGCCTTGTCCCCGTCGATATTCCTGTCTCGCAGTTAAAGGTGAATAGGTCACCGAAGCCGTCACGTAATCGCCCCATTCAGGTGCTTGTTCCTCAGAAACATACAGCAGCACACCACAGCCGACAGGCAGATGTTGAGATTCCACGATTCGCACAGCGTACATTCGTCCCTCGGCAGGAATCGCAGTCACGCGGGCGGTGATCTCGTCCTGCCGCTGCGCTTGCTGTGTAACAGGCGTAACATACAGCCAGCGCTGACCACCCGCTATCAAGGAAAACAACACCGCCGCACCGAAACATATCGTCAAGGCGCTGCGCCGAAATAAGGTAATCAAAAACAGCAACAGGGCCGCTGCGCTCAGGGACACCGCTGCCCACAAGGGCAATCGAAGCACAGGCGGGATCACCGCTACGGCTGTCATTCCCGCCGTAAGCATTACCCGACGCACCGGCCAGGTGTACGGCTCCTGCGTAGGGCATACACGCCGTTTTGTCTCCCATTTCTTCATGGTGCTTCCTCGCTTTTTCATTCTCTTCTTATTGTACCACAGTTTTTGCCCCAAAACAAGTTGCTCAGGGGAATTCCTGTGCTACTCGCATTGACTTTTATCTTTTTATGCAGTATACTGGGGATGAAACATCCTAATGGAGGAAATTTGTTATGAAAAAAATTGTTCTGTTGTTTCTTTGCGCTGCCTTACTACTGACGGCGAGTGCCTGCAAATCGAAAAAAACACAATCCGGTGAGATCATCGAAAACTCTATGGGCACCATCCGCCCCACCGTCAATGCGGCAGTCAGCAAATTCATCGAGGATTTCAATGCCTCTGCCCCTAACCCGATTCACAGCTACACCCGCACAGAAGAACTCAATGTGTACAGCGGTATTATCAGCGAAAAAACGGTAATCATCACCGACGACACCGACAACGAGGAAAACCCTATGCTGCGTCTATCGATTCTAGGCGGCACCACCGAGGAAGACCTGGAGACGAGCCTTTCTATTTTCTGCGAGGCGGCCAAGGTGTTGGATCCCTACGCCACCAAAGAGCAGATCAACGACGCCGCTCAACATTTGAAGGCGCAGACCACCTCTGTTTACAATTATCGCGTCAGCGGTTATCTGTTTGTGGAGACCTATATGCCCATTCTGGACGTGGGTTCCACCAAGGTGGACTGCCGCATCGATATGGTAGCCAACCAGTATTTTGTAGAAGAATGAAGCCCTAACCCGACACAAAGCTCTGTGTCGGGTTATTATTTTTCATTGACAACGGCTGTCTATTGTGGTAGACTGACGGTATAAGGAGGCGATTTGCTATGAAAAAGCTGTTGACAATTCTCTTGGCCGGTGTGCTGTTGTTTTCCGCCATTCCCCTTTCGGTCAACGCCGAATCGGATGATTATTATGAGGGCTTTTTATACGAGGTGGAAGGAAATAATTCCTATTATACGGCCGACACAGTCTATTCCGGATGCATCATGATGGGTATGATTACCTGGGACGACGAGGACTATTTTGAGTTCTATGTTGAGGATGCCTCTGATCTGGAATTGATCGCCTTTGACTCATACGGTATGCTTTATATCACTTTGTATGACGAATACTTGGATCCGATCTGTGAAGGAACTTGTGTTGGGTATGAGGATGGTGCGTATTATTACCTGTTGGAATGCACCGTTACATCGGGTTTCTATTACCTTTGTGTGTCAAGCGATTTTGACAACTATTATGACGATGACTACGCTTTCATACTGGGCTATGAGAGTGTCTCCCATTCTCATTCGTATATCGAAACGGTAGTGGACCCCACTTGCTGGTCATATGGGTATACTTTGTGCATGTGCTCCTGCGGTGATTATTATTACATCAATGAAACTGAGCCGCGGCATACCTATACGGACCCTTGGGATACTGTCTGCGATATGTGCGGTCACGAGCGAACCATCACCAACGGCTGGACAAAGGTGAACAATCGTTGGGTATACTATCAAAACGGTAATGCGGTAACCAACCGCTGGATCAAGGACAATGTGGGTTGGTGCTATTTGGAAGCCGATGGCTATATGGCTACCAATTGCTGGAAGAAAGATTCCAACGACTGGTGCTATTTGGACAACGGGGGCCACATGGTTGTCAATACATGGGTCAAGGATTCCAAGGGATGGTGCTATGTGGGCGCCGATGGCTATATGGTCTACGACAAATGGATCAAGGACGCCAAGGGGTGGTGCTATGTGGGCGCCGATGGCTATATGGTCACCAACAAGTGGATGAAGGACAGCGGCGGTTGGTGCTATCTGGGCGCTAACGGTTATATGGCGGTTAACCAATGGGCCAAGGACAGCAATGGCTGGCTGTACCTCAACGACGGCGGCCGAATCGTCAAAAATGCTTGGGTGCAGGACAATGTGAGCTGGTGCTATGTAGGCTCTAACGGTTATTTGGTGACGAACAAATGGATGAAGCACAACAACAAATGGTGCTATCTGGACAACGGCGGGCATATGGCCAAGAGCACATGGGTCAAAGACAATGTGGGCTGGTGCTACCTGACCGCTGACGGGTATATGGCGGTTAACCAATGGGCCAAAGACAGCGTGGGCTGGGTCTATCTCAACGACGGTGGTCGCATTGTTAAAAACCAATGGGTCAAGACCGACGGCATTTGGTACTACTTGGGTTCTAACGGCTATATGGCCACCAACAAGTGGGTTAAAGACGGTAACCACTGGTATTATCTGCAAGGGGACGGCACAATGGCTACCAACCAGTGGATCCTAGACACTGCGGGTATGTGCTATGTGGATAAAAACGGTCAGATGGTGGTCAACCGCTGGGTGCTGGATGAGGGCGGCTGGTCCTTTGTGGATCAAGGCGGCCATATGTTGGCTAACCAGTGGAAGAAGGACAGCAACGGCTGGTGTTATCTGGGCGAGGATGGCTATATGGTGACCGAGACCTGGGCCAAAGACAGCAGCGGTTGGTGCTATCTCGATGAGAACGGGTATATGGCCTGGCACCCCAACGGCAATTGCGATCACTATTTTAGCGATGCCACCTATTACAGTGCCGCCCGTTGCCACTACTGCGGTACCACGAGCGGGCAGCCCTTGTATTTCCCGTTGAGCTTAGAGGGAGACGAGCCTTTCTATGTGTTGCTTACGGACGACTTCTACGAAACTGAGGTGGCGATTTACAACCTGCAATATACCACCTACGACGGATACATCAAGTTGCAGTTCGATATGGAAAAAACCTATGATTCGGACGGTACCGATGCGCAAAACTATATCGGTGCCAGATTTAAACTGTATGATGAGGACGGTTATGTGATCGACAGTGTCTCCTTCTTTGAGGATGAATATTCTGTGGGTGAAAAAATACGGAGCAAGCATGTGTATCTCCACCTGGATGGATGGGATAGGAGCAGCGAGCTGACTCTGGTAGTCGAAGAATACAAAAAATAAGGGAAACAGGTGTCCTGATCCTTTTGCGCATTAGGAAGAAAAAACGCGGTGTGAGCATCACACCGCGTTTTTTACCATTCAATGGGGGTTAGGCCGTGCCGCATCAGCAGGGCATTGGTCTTGGAGAAGTGGCGGCACCCAAAGAAACCGCGGGAGGCTGACAAGGGGCTGGGGTGCACCGTGGTCAGTTTGTAATGGATGGAGTTTCGGATCAGCTCACCCTTGCGCTGGGCGTGGGCGCCCCACAAAAGAAACACCACCGGCGTCTCCTTTTTGTCCAGTTCCGCGATCACCCGATCGGTGAACTGCTCCCAGCCGATGCCCTTATGGCTGATGGGTTGCCCTTCCCGCACGGTGAGCACCGTATTGAGCAGCAACACCCCCTGCCGTGCCCATCGGGTCAGCTCTCCGTCGGGCGGCTCCGGCACGCCCAGATCGGTGGCCAGCTCCTTGAACATATTTTTAAGACTGGGAGGCGGCATGACTCCCTCCCGCACCGAGAAGCACAACCCGTGGGCTTGGCCCGCCCCGTGATAGGGGTCCTGCCCGATGATCACCACCTTGGTGTCCGCAAAGGAGGTGTACCGCAGGGCGTTAAAAATATCGTGCATAGGCGGATAGATTCGCTGCGTGGCGTATTCGCGTTTGAGGATCTGCCGCAAATTCTGATAATAATCCTTGGCCCATTCATCCGTCAAAATGGCGTCCCAGTCGTTGTCCAGCTGTACCATTCGATCATCTCCTTTGCGCCAGTATACCACATAACAAGACGCAAGTAAAGCCGCAAAAGCGCCGTCTCTTCTTCACAAGTAGACAATTGTCCATATATTCTGCACATTCTTGCGAGAAAAGGTCTCTTTTCTGCGGTATAGTAAAGATAGAACATACTGCCGAAAGGAGGATGTGACTTGTCTTACTATATTGGAGCCGATCTGGGCACATCCGCACTGAAACTACTGCTGGTAGAACACACAGGCGCAATCCTGCGCGCCGTGTCCCGCGCCTATCCTCTCTCCTTTCCTCTCTCGGGATGGAGTGAACAGCGCCCCGAGGACTGGTGGGATGCTTTTGTGTCGGGTATAAAGGAGCTGACCGCTTCCATCGACCCGATCGCCATCAAGGGCATCGGACTGGGCGGACAAATGCACGGATTGGTAATTCTGGATCATGCGGACACGGTGATCCGCCCCGCTATCCTATGGAATGACGGACGCACCCAAAAAGAAACGGACTATCTCAACCGTGTGATTGGACGAACTCGTCTGTCTGCCTGTACCGCCAACATCGCCTTCGCGGGTTTTACCGCTCCGAAGCTACTGTGGCTGTACGAAAATGAACCCGCTTCCTTTGCGCGTATCAACAAAATTATGCTTCCCAAGGACTACATCGTCTACCGTCTGACAGGGGTGCACAGCACCGATTATTCGGATGCCGCCGGCACCCTTCTGCTGGACGTGGAGAATAAGCGCTGGTCTTCGGAGATGCTGGATATCTGTCACCTATCCGAAGATATGCTCCCCCAACTGTACGAAAGTTTCGCCCCTGTGGGAGCGGTTAATCCGACAGTTGCAGAAGAATTGGGGCTTTCCTCACAAACGGTGGTGGCGGCAGGAGCCGGTGACAATGCGGCGGCCGCTGTGGGCACCAACACCGTAGGAGACGGGCGCTGCAACATCTCCTTAGGTACGTCAGGCACCGTGTTTATTCCCTCCTCCCGTTTCACTGCGGATAAAAACAACGCACTTCACTTTTTCTGCCATGCAGACGGTGGCTATCACCATATGGGATGCATCTTGTCCGCCGCCTCCTGCAACAAATGGCTGTGCGAAGAGATCTTTGACAGCCGCGACTATGCCGCATTGGAGGCCGCCATTCCCTCGGAACTGATAGGCCACAGTCGTCTGTATTTCCTCCCCTACCTAATGGGGGAGCGAAGCCCCATTAACGACACCGATGCCACCGGCGTCTTCATCGGGTTGCGCCCCGATACCACCCGTGCCGAAATGCATCTGGCGGTGATGGAGGGGGTCGCCTTTGCTATACGAGACAACGTAGAAGTGGCTAAGCAAACGGGTTTGAGCATCCCCGAGAGCGGCATCTGTGGCGGCGGCAGTCGTTCCCGTCTGTGGCTCAAGGTGATGGCAAGTGTGCTGAACATCCCCCTGCACCTGCCCGTGTCGGAGGAAGGCCCCGGCTACGGCGGCGCTATGCTGGCTATGGTAGCGGCGGGAGAATACCCTCACGTGACAGACTGCGCCGAGCGCTTCTACCGCATCAAAGAAACTATCCTCCCCGACCCCGCACTGGTGGCGCTGTATGAGGATAAATATCAAAAATACCAAAAGATCTATCCCGCCCTCAAACCCCTGTATAAAGAGATAAAGGAGTAATCACTATGCGCGAGTATTTTCCCGAAATCCAACCCATATGCTACGAAGGCAAAGACAGCCGCAATCCCTTTGCCTTTAAATTCTACAACGCCGAGCGGATGATTCTGGGCAAGCCTATGAAGGAACATCTTCCCTTTGCTATGGCTTGGTGGCACAACCTATGCGCCGCCGGCACCGATATGTTCGGACGAGACACGGCGGACAAGACCTTCGGCACCACCGCAGGCACTATGGAACACGCCAAGGCCAAGGTGGACGCAGGTTTTGAGTTTATGCAGAAGCTGGGGGTCCGCTATTTCTGCTTCCACGACGTGGATCTGGTGCCCGAGGCGGCAGACATCAAGGAGACGAACCGCCGCTTGGACGAGATCACCGATTATATGTTGGAGAAAATGGCCGCCACCGGCATCAAATGTCTGTGGGGCACCGCCAATCTGTTCTCCAACCCCCGCTATATGAACGGCGCGGGCAGTACCAATTCGGTGGACGTGTACTGCTTCGCCGCAGCACAGATCAAAAAGGCGCTGGATATGACCGTTAAGCTGGGAGGCAAAGGTTACGTCTTCTGGGGCGGGCGCGAGGGCTATGAAACCCTGCTCAACACGGATATGCAGTTTGAGCAGGAGAATATCGCCCGCCTGATGCAGATGGCTGTGGACTATGGCCGCTCCATCGGCTTCACCGGCGACTTCTACATCGAGCCCAAACCCAAGGAGCCTATGAAGCACCAGTACGACTTTGACGCCGCCACCGCCATCGGCTTTTTGCGGCAGTACGGGCTGGATAAGGACTTTAAGATGAACATCGAGGCCAACCACGCCACCCTGGCGGGTCACACCTTCCAGCACGAGCTGCGGGTGTCCGCCATCAACGGGATGCTAGGCTCCATCGACGCCAATCAGGGCGACCTGCTGTTGGGCTGGGATACCGATGAGTTCCCCGCCAACGTGTACGAGACCACCCTGTGTATGCTGGAGGTGCTCAAAGCGGGCGGCCTAACCGGTGGCTTCAACTTCGACGCCAAGAACCGCCGCCCCAGCTACACGGCGGAGGATATGGTGTACGCCTATATTCTAGGGATGGATACCTTCGCGCTGGGTCTCATTAAGGCGGCAGAGATCATCGAGGACGGACGCATCGACGCCTTTGTGAAAGAGCGGTACGCCTCCTTCGACTCCCCCTTGGGTCAACAGATCCGTCGCGGCGAAACTACGCTGACTCAACTGGCGCAACTGGCCGACGAGATGGGCGCCCCCACCCTCTCCGTCAGCGGCCGACAGGAATATCTGCAGAGCGTAATGAGCGAGATTATGTTTAGATAAGAATCGCGCTTTTTGACCTTTACAAAGTATAAAACTCCTTTGCTGACAGATAATAGGAACGTTATTATCTGAGCAAAGGAGTTTTTATATATGAAAGCAACTGGGATTGTGAGAAGAATTGAGGCTCGTGTTTTAATAACACAAAAGCGCAATAAAGTCGCATAAATACTAGGCTTCGGACGATTTTAGAGCAAAAATTTTTGACGGAAAACAACGTATTTTGACCTATACATAGCAACAGCGAGGTGAATTCCACCTCGCTGTTGCGCTTTATTTGAAGGAATCTTTAAAGGCTTGCTGAACAGCCGTTTGAGCATTATCATAACGATGTTGCATATTTTCCCATCCGTATTTTAAACTGTTGTCGGATATGTCAATTGTAAAATTGGACACAGCATGAATAGCGGTTAGTACTAATTTTTTTAATGTGGGATAGGATGCAAACAGATGCATTCCACCACAAGCCAAATGTTCTAATATCAAAATTTTTTGTTGTTTATCTAATGCAGGAGAAATTTTTATAATTTGAATAAGTAATTTTTCGCAATCCAATTCGACGGATTTTTTGGAATATGAGAGCAATCCGATTAAATCTCTTACTATTATCCAAGTTTCTTTTGATGGTTTTTTGAGAAGTTTGAGATCTTTAGCGATCAATTCTTGGCGCCATTGCGATTTTATGCTATCGTCCAAAGCAACGTATTGTTTATATCTTGATGGATTATCTCTTTCCATCCACATTTTACTTCCATGATAAGAAAAGAAAAACTCTTTTATTTCATCAATGTTCTCGTTTTGCCGTGTTTTTGTTTTAGAAAACACTTTAAATAGTTTCATACGTTCACCGCCTTTGGTTTATTATAACATCTTTGCTTTCAGAAGTAAATTATTGCAATACAAAGTCCCTTTAATCACAAACACTAACATCACGATTTTGTTTTTAAAGGAGATTTATATATGAAAGCAACTGGGATTGTGAGAAGAATTGATGACCTTGGGCAGGGTGGTGATTCCAAAGGAGATTCGGCGGACGATGCGAATCCGCGAAGGAGACCCGCCGGATAACTCATTGACACTAGAAGAAAAGTTTGCGATTGCAGTACATAGTATTTTGAAACGATATAAAGAACAAGCGAGGTGAAATTCACCTCGCTGTAAATGCTTATAGAACTCTTTCAGAAATAATACGACAAATTTCAGAAACATTTGCACGAGCCACAAATTCAAATCGAACTCTGCCCATTCCAGAAAACCACAAATCCAATTCGCTGTCGAGGTCAAAAACACCTGCACTTTCTACAGAATAAGCTTGAATCTTACTATAGGGCAGGGAAGTGAAATCCTTTTTTTTGCCTGTGAGTCCTTGCACATTAATGGTAATAATTCTTTTGTTTGTGAAAACAACACCATCGCGAACACCTCTAAAGGTTTGAATAATTTGCTCACCAGGTGCGAACATCGGCTCAATCATACCTGCAAAATCACTATCGTTTACAGGCTTCAATTTTATAAAAGATGCATTTTTAAAGTCAATCATGATATTTCTCTCCTTTTCATAAATGTATGGGTAAAGTGTATTGCTATATTCATAATAGCACAGTTAAAACGAAAAGTAAATCTGTCCAAGTATATTTCTCCCTTTATGACAAACAATAGCACCATAATTTGTAGATTAGGGAGATGGAGATATATGAAAGCAACTGGGATTGTGAGAAGAATAGACGATTTGGGTCGTGTGGTGATTCCGAAAGAAATCAGAAGAACAATGCGAATCCGCGAAGGAGACCCCTTGGAGATCTTCACCGAAAAGGACGGCGAGGTGGTCTTCAAAAAATACTCCCCCGTAGGGGAGTTGTCCCCCTTTGCGGTGCAGTATGCCGACGTACTGTCCCGCGCCTGCAATATGACCGTGCTGGTGTGCGATCGGGACCACGTGATCGCCGCCGCAGGGCAAAACCGTAAGGAGTTCTTTGAACGGCGAGTGTCCACGGGGCTGGACGAGGTGATGGAGGGGCGGCAGGTGTACGTGGCCCGCGCCGGCGCCGCAGAGCACCTGCAACCGGTGGACGCCATCGGGCGCTTTGCCGCTGTGGCCGCCCCCATTCTGGCCGCCGGCGACGTGACCGGCGCAGTGTGCCTACTGCTGCCGGAGAGCGGGGCCATGCCCTCGGAAGGGGACGTACGGCTGGCACAGGTAGCCGCCGCTTTCCTCGGCAAACAAATGGAAGAATAACACGCGCCTCCGCTCCCTTGGGGACGGAGGCTTTTTTACGCCCTCCCCTATTGCAATAGCGGACAAAATCTGCTATGATGGTGCACGTGAAATCCATCCGACGAGGGAGAGGTACTATGGCACACACCCGCGCAAAAACATCGGCCTCCCTACTGCCGATCATACTGACGCTGGCCTGGCCCACCATGTTGGAGCAACTGCTGCAAACCGCGGTGCAATACATCGACACCGCTATGGTCGGCTCTCTGGGCACGGCGGCCACCGCCGCTGTAGGCGCCACCACCACCGTCAACTGGCTGTTCGGCAGCACCGTATCGGCGCTGGGGGTAGGCTTCCTCGCCTATATCGCTCAGGCGCGGGGCGCAGGGCGAGACGAGGATGCCCGCCGCGCCGCAGGGCAGACCGTATTGGCCGTGCTGGTGTGCGGTGTGCTGTTCACCGCCCTGACACTGGGGCTGAGCCCTTTTATTCCCCGCTGGATGCAAGTGGATGAGCCCATTCAGCCGCTGGCTTCCCAGTATTTCTTTATCCTCTACACCCCCATGATCGCCCGCGTTGCCACCATCCTGTTCGGCACGGTGCTCCGCGCCGCCGGCGACACCAAGACTCCTATGAAGGTAGGCATCTGGGTCAACCTCATTAACGTAGTGCTCAACTTCCTTCTAATCTACCCCACTCGCACTCTATCGGTGTTGGGTATATCCTTCAACTGTCCCGGCGCCGGCTGGGGCGTGGCCGGCGCCGCGGCCGCCAGCGCGGTGGCCTTTGCCGTAGGCGGTGGGATGATCACCGTGGCCCTATGGCGTCACCCCGTCCTCTCCCCCCGCGCCCAGTCCATTCGGCCTGACCCGCAGATTCTCCGCCCCTGCCTTAAAGTGGCGCTGCCCAACGCTCTGCAACGCTTCGGCACTTCGCTGGGCTATGTAGCGTTTGCCTCTATGGTGAACGCGCTGGGAGAGATTTCCACCGCCGCCCACACCATCGCCAACACCGTGGAATCCGCCTTCTACATCCCCGGCTACGGTATGCAGGCCGCCGCCGCCACCCTGGCGGGCAATGCGCTGGGCGCGCAGGACGAGCAGGGCATCCGCCGTCTGGGTCGCACCATACTGGCCATCGAGGTGGCGCTCATGGTGGTATCTGGATCTCTCTTGTTCATCTTCGCCCCCGAAATGATGCGACTGTTCTCCAAGGACGCGCAGGTCATCCTACTGGGTGCTACCGTCCTGCGGATGGTAGCGGTGTCCGAGCCCTTCTACGGGGTGTCCATCATCATTGAGGGTATGCTGCAAGGCATGGGACACACCGTGTACCCCTTCGTGTGTAATATCCTCGGTATGTGGGGGGTGCGCATCGTGGGCACCTATCTCTGCACACAGCTTCTCCCCTACGGCTTAGAGGCCGCCTGGGGCTGTATGATTGCCCATAATCTGTTACTGTTTGCCCTATTCTTGGGACATTATCTTTCCGGACGATGGAATCCGTTACGACATAAAAAAAGCAACGACTGACGTCGGTGCTTTTTTATTATAAGATTTTGAAGATCAGGTACATAAGTCCATAGAGCAGACCGATGCCTCCCACAAAAGCCAGCGTGGGCAACAGCATCATCTTGAATGCCATCCAGAAGGTGCTCCACTTCTCCTTGCCGGTGGAGTAAGAAAGCCCTTCGGAGCGGAAATACTTACCCATACCGGCGTTCACCCCCGACATATCCGCCAAGGTGCGGCCGTCGTCGATATAGGTGATCTTTTCTTTTTTCTTACCCACGGTTATTACTCCTCATCCAACAAATGACAGGCAGCGAAGTGGCCCTCTTCGTACTCCTTGTACTCGGGCACCACGTGCTTGCAGATCTCCTTGGCATAAGGACAGCGGGTGTGGAAACGGCATCCCTTAGGGGGGTTGGCGGGCGAGGGAATGTCGCCGCCCAGAGCGATGCGCTGCATCTTAGCGGTGGGATCGGGATTAGGCACCGCAGAGAACAGGGCCTTGGTGTAAGGGTGCAGCGGGTTGCTGAAAATCGCCTCTTTGGTACCGAACTCCATCATGCCGCCCAAGTACATCACGCCGATTTTATCGGAGATGAACTTCACCACCGACAGGTCGTGGGAGATAAACACGTAGGCCAAATTCATCTCCCGCTGAAGTTTTTTCAGCAGGTTGATGATCTGCGCCTGAATAGACACGTCCAGTGCGGACACCGGCTCATCGCAGATGACCAGCTTGGGGTTAACCGACAGGGCACGAGCAATGCAGATGCGCTGCCGCTGACCGCCGGAGAACTCGTGGGGATACCGCTCGAAATAGTAATCCCGCAGACCGCACTTGTCCATCAGGTTCAACACATAATCCTTCACCTGATCCCGAGGCACAATTTTGTGCACCTCCACCGGCTCACTGAGCAGACCGCCCACCGTGTCACGGGGTGGCAGAGAGGAATAGGGGTCTTGGAAAATGATCTGCATCTGCTGACGGATGGAGCGCATCTGCGCCGAGTTGTAATGGGTGATGTCTTGTCCGTCAAAGATGATCTGACCGGCGGTGGGCTCGTGGAGTTTCAGAATAGCGCGACCGGCAGTGGTCTTACCGCAGCCGGATTCGCCTACGATGCCCAAGGTCTCGCCGGCTTTGAGCTTAAAGGAGATATCGTCCACCGCCACCAGCTCTTTGGTCACCTTGCCGGTAAGGGTCTTCTTCAAGGGGAAGCACTTGCGCAGATGGCGCACCTCCAACACACAATCGGGGTCAAAGGGCTTTTGCAGATCCTCTTCGATCTGCCGGCGCCGCTTCTCCTGATAGGCGGCAGTGAGAGCCTCGTCGTCATAGACGGTGGTGGGTTCTTCCACCAAGTCCATTACTTTTTCCTCAGCCATGGTCCGCCTCCTCTCCGTACAGATGACACGCCACAAAGTGGGTGGGACTCACCTGCACCATTTCAGGATACTCGCCGTTACACTTATGGGTGCACTTGGCGCAACGCTCCTTAAAGTAGCAGTGCGAGGGCATATTCACGGGGTTGGGCACGTTGCCGGGGATGTTATACAGCTCGGTGCCGTCGTCCAAGGTCATGGTGGGCTTGGACTTCTGCAAGCCAATAGTGTAGGGATGGCGAGGGTCCTGAAAGATCTCCATCACGGTGCCCTTTTCAATGACCTTGCCCGCGTACATCACCACCACGTAGTCCGCCATCTCAGCGATGACGCCCAGATCGTGGGTAATGAGCAGGATGGAGCCGTCAATCTTGTTCTTAATATCCTGCAACAGCTCCAGAATCTGTGCCTGAATCGTCACATCCAAAGCGGTGGTGGGCTCGTCGGCGATAATCAGCCGCGGCTCTGCCGCCAGCGCCATAGCAATCATCACGCGTTGACGCATGCCGCCGGACAGCTCGTGAGGGAAAGCACCATAGACGTTCTCGGGAATGATGCCCACCAGCTTCAGCATCTCGTAGGATTTCTCCTTAGCCATCTCTTTGGTGGCATCGGGAATGTGAATCATGGTGACCTCGTCCAACTGCTGTCCGATGGTAAATACCGGGTTGAGGGAGGTCATCGGCTCCTGAAAGATCATCGCGATCTGCTTGCCGCGGATGCGATGGATCTCACGGATGGGCATCTTAGCGATGTCGTACACCTTGTCTTCCATCTCGTAGGTGCCGTCCTCGTTGGGAATGGGGTCGCCCTGCTCGTCCCGCTTGTAATCATAGGCTTGAAAGCGGATGGAACCCTGTGCGATCTGACCCGTGGGGCCCTGAATGAGCCGCATCACCGACATACTGGTGACCGACTTGCCGCAACCGGACTCACCCACCACGCCCACGACCGAATGCTTCGGCACATCGTAGGACACGCCGCCCACCGCCTTGACCACACCTTGCTCGGTGTAGAAATACGTGTGCAGATCCTCGATCTCCAGAATGTTAGCCGGGTTCCGCATCTCGGTAAGGAACTCCTCCTCGGGGGCATAGCGGTTCTTGTAGGCTTCCAGACGACGAATCTCCTTTTGGTTGGCCTTGTTGATGGCGCGAACCTCGCGGCCGGTCAGGTAGTTGCGCTTTTCGTTCTTTCCAGCCACAGTCATCGCCTCGCTTTCGGGTCAAGGGCATCCCGCAGACCGTCACCCACGAAGTTGAAACCCAGCACGGCAATCACGATGCAAATACCGGCCGGCACCCACACGTTCAGGTGGTTCTGCAGAATATCCTGGTTGGTGGAAATGATGTTGATCATAGTACCCCACGCAGCATAGGGCGCCTTGACACCCAAATTCAGGTAAGACAGGGTGGCCTCGTACAAGATCATACTGCCGAGGCTCAGCGTCATCTGGACGATCAGCTGAGGCATTACGTTAGGAACCAGATGCTTGAAGATCTTGCGACCGGTGGAATAGCCCATAGCCTCCGCCGCCACCATATACTCCTGCTCGCGCAGGGAGAGGATTTGACCCCGCACCAGACGGGCAGTACCCGTCCAAGAGATGAAGGTCAAATAGATCATCAGCAGATAGATTCGGTATTTGGCGTCAATGTCCGAGGCGTCCAGCAAGGTGCTGATGATCAGCAGGATCGGCACACCCGGCAAGCACATCAGCACGTCACTGATACGCATAATCAGGTTATCCACCCAACCGCCGAAATAGCCCGCGATACCGCCCAGCACCACACCTAAAATAGTGATGAGGAATACTGCGATAAAACTAACCGTCAAGGAAATGCGGCCGCCGTACATCAGGCGGACGAAAATATCGTAGCCTTCGTTGTCCGTGCCCAGAATATGCTGAGCAGAGGGGGGTGCCAAGAAATTGTCCTTTAAACTTTTCTCTGTGGTCTGCCGCAGAGTATAGGTAATACCGTTGACCGTATAGGTGGTCTCGGATACCGCATACTCAGTCTTACCGCTCTCATCCAGCTCGATCTCACCCCACGCCGTATAGAACAGAGGACCTACGAAACTGAACAGGAACAAGCTCACCACCATTACCAAGCCCACGATACTCAGCTTGGAACGGAAGAAGCGGCGTACCACCATACGACCGGGAGACATCAGGCGGACGTTACGGTCCAGGGGCACTTCGGTATCTGCGGTATTGTCCACAACCGGAGTTTTATTCTCTTCCATACGTTCCACCTCACTCCAATTTCACGCGGGGATCTACCACCGCGTACATTAGGTCTGCCAACAGCACGCCCAGCACGCTCAGCAGAGCCAAGAACATATTATAGCCCATAATAAAGGGAATGTCGCCGCGGTTCATGGCATCCAGCGCGATATTACCGATACCGGGCAGGTCGAAGACCTGCTCAGTGATGATGGCGCCGGAGAACAAGGTCGGTAACAAACCCGCCAAAGAAGTTACCAACGGGATGAGGGTGTTACGGAAGGCGTGCTTGTTGATAACCACGCTCTCTTTAAGCCCCTTGGCGCGAGCAGTGCGGATGTAATCGGAGCCCAGCACCTCCAGCATATTGGTGCGGGTCATACGCATCCGCGCACCGATGCTGAGGATGACAATGGTCAGAATCGGGATCACCATATGCCGCACGTAATCCAGTAACAGCTCTACGCCGGTATAGGATACCGTGGCGTTGACCAGACCCGACGCGGGGAACCATCCTAGTTTCAGCGCCAGCAGGTCTTTAAGCATATTGCCGAAGAAGAAGGACGGCAGAGAGATACCGATCATCACCAGCACGGTGACGAAATAATCCCGCAAACTATACTGGTGAGTGGCCGCCGTGATACCCAGCGGAATTGCAATCAAAAACTCGAAAATAGTGGCAATCAAGGCGATGGCAAAGGAGATACCCATATGATCCACGATCACATCCGCCACAGGAATGCCGTAGACGAAGCTGGTGCCCAAATCAAACCGCGCCAGTGCGCCCAACCAGGTGAAATAACCCTTCATAATACCGCCGAAGCTGTTATCGCCCAGTCCATACATCGCGTACATGGCTTGCACCGTTTCCTCGCTGACGGTGGCACCGCCTTGGTTGATGGCGTTGATCTTATCCTGAATAAAATCCACCGGCATCAAGCGAATGAGGAAATAGATGATCATGGACACGCCCAACAAAATTATCAGAGCCAAGCCCAATCTTTTTACAATATACTTAATCATACGATCCCCCGATTTCCGGTCGGTATTTTAGTTGGCAAACTCCACTTCCCAGATACGATCCAGCGGAGAGGAATAGGGATTCATCGAGCTTTCATCCGGCAGGCTGTCCGGATTGATGACCTTGGCGTTGAAGGCATACAGCACACTGCGCTGATACACAGGCAGCTCGATAGCCAGATCCAGAATGCAGGTCATAGCGTCCATATACAACTCGGAGCGCTCCTCCTTATCGTTGGTGGAACGGGCCTCGTCGATGTACTCACTCAATTCATCCAGCAGATCCATCTCTTCGGCAGAACCGCTGTTTTTCAGGTAGTTATAGCCCCAAGCCAGCGTGCTGGTGGCGGTGGAGTTCTTGTGATAGACCTGATACAGATCGGGATCCAGCGCAGAACCCCACGCGGCGGCCCACACTTCCAGAGAACCGGTGTTGATCTTAGTCAGCGCCTGCGTATCGCACACCACCTCGATCTGCCAGCCCAGCTCATTGAGCAGAGCGGCGGCATCGCGGAACACCTTATAGGTGGGGTGATCCTGCAAGCTGGAACCAGCGATGGTGAAGGTCACCTTCAGATCGCTGTCGCCGGCACTGACGCCCGCCTCCTGCATATATTTCTCGATGTTAGTCTTGGCCATATCCTCACTCCAGCTACCGATCTGGGGATAATCGAAGCCGTTATCCTCCGCATCGGCGCCCTTGGGGTAGGCCCAGCTGACCATAGACATGGGCCAGAAAATCTGAGAAGCGGTACCCGCACGATAGTAGTCCAGCGCCAGAGAGGTGTTCATAGCACACATAATGGCCTTGCGCAGGTTGATGTCGTTGATCTTGGCGGAGTTAACACCGATATAACCATAACCCAACTGATCCTCGGTAAGGGTAACCATACCCTTGGCGCCGAGACTCATCAACTTGTTGTAATTGTCGGTGGTCAGAGCAGGGGTGATGTAATGCACGTTGCCCTTTTCCAACGCGGGGATAGCATTGGCAGAGCTGACCACCTGATAACGGATTTTCTCGATTTTGGCGTTCTCCAAGCCCGCGCCCACGGTGTTGAAGTGGTCGTTGCGCTTAAAGTACACCACGTTGTTGGCGTAGAACTCACTCTCGGTGGGAGTGTCACTGTTGGTGTTGTTGGTCACGCGGTAGGCGCCGGCACCCATCGGCAACTTAATGTTGCGGGGAGACTGGACCACGTCGCTCATAAAGTCGAAGCTGGCGAACT
Organism: Acutalibacteraceae bacterium; assembly: GCA_045578085.1. Lineage (GTDB taxonomy): Bacteria > Bacillota > Clostridia > Oscillospirales > Acutalibacteraceae > UBA5905. The sequence continues at coordinate 37,095 of JAZNJO010000001.1, forward strand.
CCACGCCAAACTTGTTGTTGGCAATGTCCACACCCACAGTGCTGCCCTCACCGTAATAGTGCTGAGGAGCCACAGTCAGAGCAAAGTTCCAGATAGCCTTAGGGTCTACGCCGTTGATGGTGATCTGCAACACATCGTACTCGTCAGGATTGGTAACCGTGCCATCGTCGTTGTGTCCGGAGGCGATGGTGTAGTCGGTACCGTTGACGGTGATGGTCTCACCCGCCATATCGGTATGACCCAAGGACACAATACCCTCAATGCTCTCCACCGCCAAAGAACCGTCCTCGGAGATGTTCTCGTGCAGGATAACTTCCTTCGCCTTAGCGGTGAACTCGTTGTTAAGGGTGGTGCCGGTAGCCCAGTAATACAGGATCACGTGTAGCTCACGGGCAATCTTATCGTTGTAGATATAGTCGATGGCTGCTTCTTTGGTGGTGATGGTAGAGGGATACAGCGCGGTCAGGCTCTGGATCTTAGTGCGATCCTTCTTGCCCTCGGCGTCCTCAGCATATTCCACCTCCACATAACCTTCCGTATACATAAAGCGGAAGACCTCGTTTTGGAACTCCTCGTGAGACTTATAGGGCTCGTCGGTGAAAGACTCCTGAGAGCTGACGTAGTCGTCCTCCAACTCTTCCTTAAACAGTTTGAGGGCATACTCGTAGTCCGCCAACAGATCCTTACTGCTCACCTCATCGGGATCGTTGGAGATGGCAGAGGCATAGCCGGAACTCACCGAATGGGAGGTGATCGCGGCCTTCATCTCCGCATAGCTCACTTCCTTGGTGGAGGAAGCTTTCAACTCAGAGTTGAACAGGTTGACCAACTCGTTGATACGAGCCTGAGCACGGGTAGCGGCCTGAGAAGAGATCAGGTCGTCGCTATCGTCAGAGGAGGATCCCACCGTCTGAGTGCGATACTCCGCCAGACCCAGAATATCGGTGGAATACAGGGTGTTGGATCCGGTATACACCGGATCCAGATACACGTAATAGTTGAACAGCACGTCCTCCATAGTCAGCGGATGACCGTCGGAAAACTTAACACCATTTTTCAGAACGAAGGTATAGGTGATGGTGTCGTCGTCATTCTCAGTGATATCGTAATCCTTGGTGGCCACGGCCTCGTTATCGCCATAGGCCACCTCTACTTCACCATTCACGTACTTAGAGGACAACATACCGATTTGGGTCATAGCCACGATGGTTCCATCGGAGGCCGAAGTGGAGAAGAAGGGGTTGAATAAGCCGTCCAGCTGGTCCACCATAATAACAAACGCGTCGGAACTGCCTCCCTTGCCGCAACCGGTCATAGAGGATGCCATACCTACACACAGCGTCAGGCAGAGCACTAAACTAAGAATCTTCCGTTTCACAATATCGCTCCTTTAACTGTTTATATTGGCTTTTGATTATTCCACAATCTCAACGGTAACGGTATTTCCGTTGATCGTTGCCGTCAGACCATAGGGCTCTTTACCCACCACGGTACAGTCCACACCGGACAGATCCAGGCTGTCCACGTAGCCCATACCGCACAGCAGGCCAATCACGTAATCGTCGGTGCCGAAATAGGCATCTCCGTCTATTTGCAGGTGGCTGTCCACCACGCTCAGACCCGTCAGTTCGGCCTGAGCCGCAAGCGAGCCGGTCAAAAGGCCGTAGGCGCTACCCGCCACGCGGGTGCCTGCCTTGATGGTGAAGATCACATTCTCAAAGGTCAGGTCCTGAATCTTGGCGGTGTCGGTTAAGGCACCGAATAGACCTGCGTTGGCTTTGGAGTTGTTGGTCTGGGTCAGGGTCACGTTGCGGATGGTATGCCCATTTCCCACAATGGTGCCGCCGAACTGACCGTACATAAGGGCCGTGGGCCAGTTCTCCTCCGAGAAGTCCAGATCTGCATGCAACACGTAGCTGCCGCTGACGCTGGCATTGTCCGCAAACTGCTCAGCCGTATAGATGTGGTACCACTCACCCTCAATCCAGTCGGTGTAGACCTTCATTATAGCGCCCTCTACCGTGCCGTTCTCACGATTCACGCTGCCGGTATGGGCAAGCGTCTTGTCGGTCACAGGCTGAGTGCCCGCCGCATCCAGATACGCCTTGTCAAAGGTATAGCCTTTGCGCACAGGGAAGTCATACATCTCCATAGCGCCGGTGGTCTCGTCCCATGCAGGGACGTTCATAGCACCACCTGCATCCTTGCACACGTAGGTGCCGATGAGGGTGTCGGGGTTGGCGCGGTCGTAGAACTGCACCTCAAAGCGAGGTGCCCACGCCGCGTACAGGGTCAACACCGGCTCGGAGGCAGAGTACGTACCGTCGGCCGCCACCGCCAGCTGATCCTTATCAAAATCCCAGGGCTGTGCATAAGTGTAAACAGGGTTGCCCTCGGCATCCTTGCCATTCTCGGTACGCTGAGCGTACCAGCCCACCAGCACACTGTCGGTCCTGGTAGCGGTGAAGGCATCGTTGCCGCGGGCCGAGGCATCCGGCGCCAGCAGGGCGATGGACACCTTGCCGTCCGTGCCGGTCTGCATTTCGGCAATGTTGAAGGAGTCCACGATCACCGCCGTATTGGTGGTGAAGGTGCCGCCGTTGGCGTCGTATCGGACGCTGACGGTGTACTGCTCCCGATCGTTTGTATCGTAGGGGTTATTGCCACCGTCCCAGTCCACAAAGCGGATCACCGCCAGAGCCAGCACCGCCACCAGCACCACTGCCGCTACAATCAGCAGGGCGTTAGTCAGACGCCGCTTCTGCTCGGGATCCATATATTTGCGGGCACGGTGCTTCTTTGCTTTACGGGGTTTCTTTACCTTGCGGGCTTTTTTCACCTTTTTGGGTTTCTCTTCCGCCACAGGTTCTTGTTCGGCAGGCGCTTCGACCGCAGGCTCCGCCACCGTTTCAGTAAGCACGGGTTTCTCCGAAACTTCCAGCGCAATCGGCTCCAAAACCGCTTCTTCGGTTGGGGCCACAGGCTCACTCCCCTCGGCTTCCTCCGTCGCTTCCTCAGCAGAGACAATCTTTTTCTTTCGCAGTTTGCCTACAAGCGCCTTGACGGCGACAAAAGCAATCACACAGACAGCACCAATCCACGCAGCAGCCTTTTTCAGCACCGCCCACAGAACCTTGCTTGCCGTTTTTGCTGTCGCGGGCAAAGACTTCACCAACGCGGTGAAAGAACCCTTTTTCTTAATGCCGAACCACATGCCGGCCGCAACGGCCAGCAGCAGCACCGCCACTACACAGACCCATACGATCCAGCCTCTGTTGCGCGGGAGTTCTTCTACAGGAGATTCCTCCTCAGGCGTCTCATTCTGAGCCGATTCCAGTGCCGCCAAGCGCTGTTCTGCGGTGATCAAGTCCGCATAGTTGCTCACCAGGCCCTGTTGCAAGGTGGTGGCCACCTTGTTGTAGGCGACGCGGGCCGCCGCCACAATAGCGGCATCGTCCAGCGTGACCTTCTTGGGGATGGAGCGGATGGCCATAATAGCCGCCATCGCCGTCTCGTCTGCGGCGATAGTACCGCCCAACACCGTATCAAAATACTGGCTGTAAATATAGGAGTCATAGTGGATGCCGTTCTCGGGACGGATCATTGCCACCTTGTCGGTTACATAACCCACGTAATCCTTGAAGTTGGCCCCGTAGAACACGTTGCAGTACAGGCCGCCGGTGGCATTCCACATGTAATAGGGGAGCATACTCGTGCCGGTGATGGGCACCTCGTTGCCGTCGTAATCGGTGTAGGTGCCGTAATCGCCGGTGCCGGGAATGTGAGTAAAGGTCTCGTAGTAAGCAGGATCAAAGGCCTCTTCCAGCGAAGGAGCACGGAAGCTGCGGAACACCACCATCTCCAGCTCGTCGCAATCGAAGAATGCTTTGTGACCAATAGCCGCCAACGTGGCGGGCAGGGTCACCAACTTCACATTGGAGCCGGCAAAAGCCATAGCCGAAATACGGGTCGTATCCTCTGCCACCGTAGCACCCAGCGGATCGGTACCCAAATAGGTGATAAGCTCCATGCCCGACGCGGTGGTACAGTACAGAGAACCGTCAATAATCTTGACCTTTTTGCCCAAATCATAGGTAAAAACAGTCTCTTGCTTTTTCTTGTCGCCCTTACCGGTTTCCTCCACACGGCTGAACGGTTTGAGTACACACATGGCGAAGGGGTTGTCGCCCACCTTCTCCAACTCCTCACCCAAGGTCACCGTAAAGGGAACGTAAGTCTCCTTCATAAAGGCGTGATCGCCCAGTTCCTCGGCGTCGGTCAAAACCGCTTCCGTCAGCGCCGTATACGCAAAGGCGTAATCGCCTATAACGGTCACGGCGTTCATATTAGTAACAGTATCCAGCACCTCACAATAGGAGAAAGCTCCCTCCCCAATGGTACAACCCTTGGGATTGAGGGTCACGCTCTGCAACGCCTTGCCATACACAAAGGCGTAGTCGCCGATCTCCTTAGCAGCGGTCAGATCGGCGGTCAACAATGCACCACACTCGGTGAAGGCGTACTCGCCCACCATCTTAATCGCAGACAGGTTGATGGTGGTCAATCCGCTGCAACCGGCAAAGGTATACGGCTTGATCTCGTCGATCTTCTCGCCCAACTTCACCTCGATCATATCGCGGCAGTAGGCGAAAGCATACTCTCCGATCTCCTTGGCGGCAGACAGGTCTGCCATAGGAATACGGGGAGAATGATAGGTATACATATAATGACCGGTGCTGTCCACCGCCGCCACGGACATCTGGTCGTCCAGACACATATAATACACGTCGCCGGAGAGGGCGTAATCGCCGATCTCGGTCACAGCGGACAGGTCAATGTTTACAAGGCTGGCGTTGTTGTAGAATGCCATCTTGCCAAGTTTCGCTCCTACGCCCAGAGTAACAGTCTCCAGACTGGCAGCATTGGTGAAGGCGGTTTCGCCGATCTCCACTTCCTCACCGATGGTGACCGATGTAAGGGCAGTTCCAAAGGTATAGTAGAAATACCGCTTGCCGTCCTGATCCATATGCTCTACGGTAAAGGCTGAATCTTTATCCATACCAAAAGCGTATTTGCCCAGTTTAACCTTATTGCCCACCACCACGGTGGTCAACTGCTTACATTCGCTGAATACGCCCTCCGCAACCTCCATCTTGTCTGGGATGGTTACCTCAGTTATGGCGGTGAAAGCAAAAGCGTAGCGACCGATCTCGGTCTTGGCGGTGAAGGCAGGGAGCTCCTTCAAGGAGGTCTCGAAGAAAGCGTACTCGCCGATCTCTTTAAGTTCGCCGAGAGTGACGGTTTCCACCAGCGTGGAAGATCCAAAGGCGTAGGCGCCCAGTTTGGTCACCTTGGGCAGATTCACCGCCGTCACTTTAACCGTGTGGGAGAAAGCGCCCTTAGCAATCTCGGTGACCTCTGCACCATCCATTTGGGCAGCGCCGAACTCACCCGCGGCAGTAGACGCCACGGCCACCAAGGTCTTCTTGTCCTTGGACAGTATGTAAGAAGCTTTGCCGGCCTGATAGGCCTTGTTGCCCTTCTCCACCACAAAGGTATCCACGGCGGTGGTGCGGAAGGCAAAGGACCCGATATCGTTTACGTCGGGGCCGATAGTGACGGTGGTCAGTTTCTCACACTCGTAGAACATACCCTCCGGCAGTACCGCCGCATTTACATAGAACTCGGTGAGCTTCTCGCAACCGGTAAAGGCGTAAGCGCCGTACTTGACCAGTTCGGCGGTGATCTTAATGTCTTTCAGACTCTCGCAACCCGCAAAGGCATACTGACCGATGGACAGGAGGCTGTCACCGGTAATCACCTTTTTCAGGTCCTTGTTACCCGCAAAGGCGTAATCGGAAATCACGCAGGCCGCAGGCATCTCCAAGGTACCCTCCAGATCACACTTTTCAAAGGCATGCTGGTTAATGATGATGACATTGTTTTCGCCGCTGAACGTAATCTTTTTCAGCGAAGTACACCCATAGAAAGCACCATACTCGATAGCCGTCAGGGTAGATGGCAGTACGATCTCTTCCAGCGCCGTCAAGTTGGCGAAGGCATAGGCATTGATCTTCTCAACGCCCTCGGGCAATACCACCTTGGTAATGGTGCCGTCACCGATGTACCACTGTTTGACCGTCTCACGGTCGTCGATTTCCAATTCCTCAGGGGTCTTATCAATGTATTCAAAGTTAGAGAAGGCAAAAGAACCAATCTCCTTGAGTTTGAGTCGGACCGGTACCTCGACCAAACCGCCCAAACCGTAGTAGTGGTTAAGGATGCCGCCTACGGCGTCATAAGGATCCTTGACCTCCACCGACACAGACTCGGAATAATAGGTGCTCTTACCATCCTGCAAGATCTTCACCGTCACCGACGAGAAGCCTTCGGCCACCGCCGTGATTTTACCGGTGTCGGACACCTTAACGATGGACTCGTTGCTGGACTCAAATACTACCTTGGTATCCTGCGGAAAATAGGCATCCAGATCGTAATTAAGGGTGACCGCCTCGGAGGGGTACATAGACAAACTGTATCGTCCCTCAAAGAAGCGGATGTTACCTGTGTCTCCAATGTCCTTATCCTCGTTGTCCAGCATATAATAGGCCTTGTCCGTGGTGTAGCCGGTAAGGATGAACATATCCGCTACGGGACGGTCGTATTTGCGATACCCATCCTCCCCTTTTTTCAGCACCTTGACGGGGAAGGTCAGGCGCTTATCGGAACGGGGGTCATCCACGCGAATAACAGCCGTGCCGGATTTGACCGCCACCAACTTGTTGTTCACCACTCGTACCACGCTGGGCTTGGAGGAGGAGAACTCTAACAACTCCGCCCACTGAGAATCAGGGGTAACCACAGGCTCCAGCGAGTACACCTCGTTGGGGCTGAGCACCAGACCCTCTTCCAGTCCGTCGAAGTAGAACTCCGTATACTCATCGGGCAGGCGAATCTCATAAGAGGCATAATTCAAAGCGTAGTCGTAACAAGTTACCACAAAGGAGTTCTTGTTCATCGCCTTGTCCTTGATCTGATAGAGATAATCCGTCATTTCCAGCGTCACATAGGTGGTGCTGTTCTCCTTAGAATAGACGGGGGTCATAAACTGCTCAAATGCCAGCATCTCAGGCGTTTCGTTGCCGTCTGCATCAGTGCTCATGATTACGTAGCCGGGCTGCATACACATGGTATAGTGGTTATCGTACACCGCGATCTTGGCATAAAGCTTGTTTTTCTTTTCAGTCTTGTCGTACTCGTAGTAAAACTCTACATCGTTGACGGTGGGAGCCTCAAAGTCGGCTACCAAGGGGAACTCAATGACGTTGTTCTTGTTGGTATCCAGTCCACCCTCAGCATAGTCCATATGACCCACTAAACGCACCGTATAACGGCTGTTGTTGGCCAGATTATAGTCCTGCGTGTCAAACTCCACCTCAATGTTGGAGGGACGAATGGTGCCGCCGTCGCCATACGACTTGCGGACGTCGTCGTCCACACACTCGAACACTACCTCGCCGGTGGTATCATCAATGATGGAGATCTCAACCTTGCGGGCGGCGCGGAGCATACCGGCCCACACAAATCGCAGGGAGTGAACCGTACCCTCTTGGTTAGAAAGAGCAATGTAATCCCGATTGGCGGAGATAGCAATGTCCTCAGGATCCTGCATAAAATAGTAAGAGCCCAGATAACTGACGAAGTCACTGGAAATGCCGCCCACCGCGCGAGTAGCATAGGCATCCGCCATCAACTTATCCTCGGGGTCGATGCCGTCGTCCAGTTCGTCCGCGTTGGTCTCGTAATACTCCAAATCGAACATAGGCGCCTGTGTCCAGTCGCCATAGTAAGCCAGATAGGGAACGCTCAGATCGATCTTGGTGCCGCGGGTGGCCTCTAAGGTAATGAAGCCTTCCACGTACATACCGTTTTCAAAGGACTCATTAAGATACGCCTTGTCCTCATCACTCAATGTGATGGTGACGGTGATTTTTGCCTCTTCACCGGCACCCACCGTGATTTTATTGCCGTGAGCGGAGCCGCCCTCCACGGACTCGATCTTCACCTTAGCGCCTTCCAGCACGTAGGCCTGCTCGGTGACGGTAGTCTTGCCCGCGTTAGTCTTAGTGTCGCTGACTCCCTCGGTAATGACGTGAGCGCCCAAATCGTAGGACACCGTCTTGTCGCCAAAGTTATCTACGGTGAATACCAGCTGATACACACCCGTCTTGTCGGGGTCATCACCCAACTCCAACTTAGAGGTGTCCATTACCTCGCCGTCTTTATTGTAGGTGATGATACAGGCGGGGGTCTGTGTGGACGTTGCCAGATTCGCCAGACCGGCTCCCTGCTTACGCACCGCATAGGGCTCACCGTTGGTATTAATAATAATATCGGCGGTGGACATCATCAGACGGTTGACCATCGCGGTCACCGCGCCTGCATCATCCGCGATGTCGGGGAAGTTCTCCACCACATACTGATGCAGCAGCACCGTCACGCCGGCCAGATTGGGACAAGCCATAGAGGTGCCGGACAAACGGTCGTAGCCGCCACCGGTAACCGAAGACAGAATGTTGCCACCGTGGGCAGTAATCTCCGGCTTGATGCCCAGACTAGGGGTGGGACCCCAAGAAGAGAAGTCGGACATAAAGGGGCCGGAAGTCTGATCGCGAGCGATGACCAGCGTGCCGCTGTCGCGGGCCGCCAGCACCTCACCGTCATCCTGAGAGATGGAACAAACTGCCAAAGTAGCGTCACCGATGTTCATCTTGATCTCACCGGAGACATTGTTGTAAATGATGATACCGATAGCGCCCTGTGCCTCGGCGATGAGCGCCTTCTCCTCAAAGGTGTTGGATCCGCGGCGCACCAGCGCGATCTTGCCTTTCACATCCAAGCCGGTATAATCGGCACTGCGGCCTACGCCGGGAATGGTTACATATTGGGCCTTGATGGAGTCCTCCTCGCCCAGCAGGGTATCAAAAAAGTTCTTTTCCTTGCCGGAGTTATCGTTGGCCTCGTCAAAGTACATAATGGTCTTGTCAAACTTGATGTAGGGAGTCTCCACACCGTTGACTGACCCCACCGACAGCACACCTTCATAGGTGCCGGGGGAACCCACAGTGCCGGAATCAGGGTTAGAGGTCAGGGGCAGGTTACCATTGGCCTCGGAACCATAGGCAGAGTTGTAACTGTTAGATGCCGCCACCACAACGGCGATGCCCGCCTTGCGAATACGGTCATATACGCCATCCAGCAGCTCCTCCTCGCTCTCGTGACCGAAGCCACACGCGGTACCCAAAGACATGTTGATAACATCCACGCCCAATACCACACAGTCTTCCAATGCCGCCAGAATCCAAGAACTGAGGGCAGAATCCTGCACGTCGGAGAAAATCTTCATGGCCACCAGCTGGGCGTTAGGCGCCACGCCGGTAATGGTATCGTCTTTACCTACGATGACGCCGGACACATGCGTGCCGTGGTTGTTGTGCGTGGAATACACGTCGGGGTCCTTGTCAGCATAGTCGTATCCGAAGGGAACCTTGTCGTTGATATACACATCGTCCACAGTCAGACCATCGGACAATTCATTAGCCTTGGTCTTACCAACCAGAGCGGCCACGTCCTGATAGGTCAGGCCCAACTTTTCGGAGGTGAAATTAGAAGTAGAGAAGGCCGTATGGTTAGAATCCAGACCGGTATCCAGCACCGCCACCACCATACCGGAGCCGTCGTAAGCCACGTCGGAGGAATTGAAGATACCGGTTTCATATACATTAACGTCGTTCTCCACCAACTGAGTCTCGGCAGGGCGATAGGCCTCGCTGAGCACCGCCTTTTCACCGGCGCCCAGAGACATACAAGTGACCGCATAGTCTCCCGCCTTAATGACCAGCTCAAAGCCGCTAAACAAAGCGGTATAATCTTCGCCGGTGGTATACGCCACACCCTGCTCATCCAGCAAGGACAGGATCTCCGCCTTGCGCGTGGCAATCTTCGCAGTGATTGCCGCGGCCTCATCGGTGGTGGCATATTCCCGGAAGCTCATCACCTGATCGGTGCCGTCGTAGGCATCCATCAGAGAAGGTTCACCGATCTTGATGATGACGGACACATCGTCCTCTTTACCCACGCCGGTGGGAAGCTGGAACATCACCTCGCTGTTGATGTAATCCTTCATATCCACCCGTAGGGAACTGTCAAACCGATCCACCCCGTTGGAGATATATCGGTTGTTTTCGGCAAAACTCATCGGCGCTGTCCCCAGCAGAATGGTGACCGCCAATACGAAACTCAATGCCGAGCGCAGCGACTTGTTAGTCTGTCGTTTCATGTGATGTGTTCCTCTCTTCTTCCGTTTTATCTTAAATAAGTATATATAATATTCCCAAATTACACCATCTTATATAATACCTCTATTTTAGACAATTTGCAAGAGTTTCTTATAGAGAAACAAGTAAAAATCAACACGAAACAGCTCCTTTTTCTCTCGCTTTTTGATAAAAATACCGCCTTGTCGTTTACTTTTTTTGTTTTTCGTGCTATGATAAAATAAGGTTAATCTCATTTCCCAAAAGGAGGCGCTTTTATGACCGAAAGCAACCGCAAGGTACTGCGGGTTATTTACTATACTATCATCACAGTCGCGCTGGTAGCGGCCGCCTTCTGTCTGATGGTAGCCTGTGTGCAAATCTACCGCACCGGCGACCACCCATTCACCCGCGAAATAGTGGCGGCGGCTTTCTCCCGCATCGCCGTGCCGGTCTACACGGCTTTGGGATTGGTGGTGGTAGGGATAATTCTTCAACCCCTTCTCCCCGCTCCCGCCGAGGACGTTCCCGATCGAGAAGAAGTGACTCTACACCGTTTGCAAAGCCGTCTGAACGGAGAGAATCTCCCCGAGGCAACTGTCTCTGCCGCCCGCGCGGAGCAATGGCTCCGTTTGGTGTATCAGCGAATCACGTGGGGGCTGGTCGTGGTTGGCGCCGTAGCGTTTCTTTTGTATGCGTTGAATATGCGCCACTTCCACGCCACACAGATCAACCACTCTATAATTCAGGCCATGTGGGTGCTGCTCCCCTGCGCAGGTGCCCCCTTCTTGTTTGGTTTGTTTGCCGCCTATCAGCGGCGGCGCAGTGTGCGACGAGAGGTTGAGCTGCTCCGCACCCTGCCCGCCGTATCTGCCGAAGCCGAGGTGCTTGCCCCGCAGCGATTTACGGCCGTAGTGCGCAGTGCTCTGTTGGTTGTCGGCGTTTTAGCCATACTGATTGGCGCTTTAGGTGGGGGCTGGTTGGACGTGCTGACCAAGGCCGTAAACATCTGCACAGAATGCATCGGATTGGGGTGATGGTAGTGAAGAATTGGATAACAACAATCAAAAATCTCATCCCCTCCAAGCGCAAGCTGATTCAGCTGTACTTCGCTCTGCTGTATAACGCCAACCTGAAAGGCTTTGTGTCCGGCAATATCTACACCGGTAAAACCAAGGTGATGTGCGTACCCGGTATGAACTGCTACTCCTGCCCAGGCGCAGTGGGTGCCTGCCCTCTGGGCTCCTTACAAGGTGCCATCAGTTCCGGAAAAAGCACACTTTTCTACGTAGGCGGCATTCTCGTGCTGTTTGGCGTGTTTCTGGGGCGCTTCATCTGCGGATGGCTGTGTCCCTTCGGACTGATTCAAGAGTGGCTGTATAAGATCAAAACCCCCAAAATCAAAAAGAACCTCGTGACACGGCTGCTCTCCTATCTCAAATACATATTACTGATCTTTTTCGTCCTGCTGGTTCCTGCCCTATATGCCCTGCGGGACGTTCCGCTCCCTGCTTTCTGCAAATACATTTGCCCCAGCGGCACCTTGGAGGGCGGTATGGCTCTGCTGGCCAACAAGGTTAATGACAGCTACTTCTCTATGCTGGGCCCCATCTTCACATGGAAGTTCCTGCTGATGATAAGTATACTGGTGGGCTGTATCTTCCTATTCCGTTTGTTTTGCCGCTTTGTCTGCCCCTTGGGTGCCATTTACGGTCTGTTTAACCGCATCTCCCTGTTCGGCATTCGCCTCAACCGCGAGAAATGCGTAGACTGCAACAAGTGCATCGCCCATTGCAAGATGGACATCCGCCACGTGGGTGACCCCGAATGTATTCAGTGCGGCGACTGTATCTCCGTATGCCCCACCAACGCCATTGAATGGAAGAAAGGGCACGTCTCGGTAAAGGAATCCGCGGTACAAACGCTGCCGCCCATCCCCCGCAAACAGCGAACAACCCGTATTATCGCCACAGTGGCGATGCTGGCGGTACTGGTCGGCGCCTTCGCCTATTACTGGATCAGCGCTCCCTCCCTGACCGCCGGTAACGAAGTGGGCGATCTATGCTATGGCTATCCCTTGGAGATTGTCACCGGCGACGGCCTCACCGGCGAAACCGTTGATCCCGCAACTACGGGACGCATTACGGTGCTCAATTTCTGGGGCACCTGGTGTACCCCTTGCGTTAACGAATTGCCCTATTTCGACCGCATCGCTACCGAGTATGGGGATCGGGTGACGGTCATCGCCGCTCACGGTATGATGGCTTCCACCGCCCCCGCCTACATTGCAGAGCATTATTCGGAATCCCCCATCGTGTTTACCGTGGACTATATCCCCGAAGGGGGGACTATGGAAAACGGCTATTACACCACACTGGGCGGACGAGGCACCTATCCCTACACGCTGGTGTTGAATGAAAAAGGCGTAATTACCCACATCTTTTACAGTTCCGTCACCTATGAAATGCTGCTGGAAGCGGTCGAAGAACTGGTGTAAGACGTAAAACAAAAAAGGCCCGACAACCTACGTTGTCGGG
>JAZNJO010000002.1:0-2713 GCA_045578085.1 Acutalibacteraceae bacterium
GATGCTCAGTTGGCCATCATTAACGCCTGCATCGCCGACTACAAGGCCGGCCTGAGCGATAACTACGCCTACGTACAGATGGACGGCATCCAGAAATGGACCTCTGCCGAGGCCTCCTCGATGAACGGCTTTGGTGCCACTTACTCCATCTCCAATGAGGGCTTGGTGGGTGATGCGACCCAATCCCTAAAGATGACGGCAACCGGTGCCAACACTCGTTTCTGTTTTGCCACTCAGAAAAACGGCGGCACCTTTAGCGCCATTAATCCTTTCCAAATCACCCATGCCGAGGACGGTAAGCTGTCTGATTACGACGGTATCGCCATCGCCTTCTCGGATAAAAACGGCAACGAGATTCCCATTACCCAGTTTACCGCCCGTCTGATGCGCGACAGCGCTGACTGGGGCGAGTATTGGAAATACGAGGCGAACTATACCAACATCGACACCTGCTATGTTAACGGCTATTATCACTTGAAATTCTCTGATTATACCGCATTGACCGGTATCATCGATGACTTGAAAGTGATGTCTATTCTGTTCTACAAGAGCGTAAGTGCCGGCGAAACAGCCTATATTTCCGATATGAAGGCTTTCAAGGTGAAAGAAGACGTTCGCTATCATAAACTGAGCGATGCCATTAACACCTTGAAGAACTACAACCAAAATGGTGTGTACGACGATGCTATCGCCGCTGCCGAAACGGTGCTGAACAACAAGGCAGCTACACAAGAGGAAGTGGATGCCGCCACCACGGCTGTGAACGCAATCCTGCGCGATCTGCTGCTGGCACCGGTGGAGTTTGATGAGGATAACATCGTGATGTCCTTCGGCGCCATCAGCGATATTCACATCAACGGCGATGCGAACAGCTATAATTGCAATAAGTACACCAACGCTCTGCAGCTGCTGAAAAAATACGCAGGCGGTAACTTGGATGCGGTCACCATCGCCGGTGACATCTCCGCCAGCGAGTATGACAGCAGCATCGGCAACGCTTTTAAAACCATCACGGACGGTCAGTTGGGAGAGGACGCCAACGTGTTCTTCGTTACCGGTAATCACGACGCACAGGGTGACCAGTGGTCCACTTTGTCTCAAATCTATACCGATCTGGCAAAGTATACCGAGAAGGATCTGCCTTCCAGCCAACACGACCGTGGAAACCGCCACGCGATCATCGGCGGCTACCACTACATCGCCGTGAATATGATGGACTACTGGAACGCTTCCGAAGCCATGTTTGTGGAGCAGGATCTGAAGTGGCTGGATGTCCAGTTGGCCGCCGCCCGTGCCGACAAACCGGGGCAGCCCATCTTTGTCTACGTCCACGCCGGTGTCTATGGCACTACCTACGGCTCTGATCTCTATACCGGCAAGCACTGGGGTAGCAAACTGATTTATTCTCACCTCGAGAACTATCCCGAGGTCGTTACTTTCTCCGGCCACGTTCACTTCCCCCTAGCTGACGAGCGTACCATCTATCAAAAGGATTTTACCTCTCTGAACTGCGGTAGCGTCCAGTATATGGCCATCGAGGGCGGCTATCTGCAAACCGGAGGTAACACCACCGTGGCCGAATCTCATGACGTATCCAGCGGCCTGTTGGTGCAGGTGGACAAAAACAATAACCTGAAAATCACTCGACTGGATTTTGCGAATGATGCCGTCATCAAGGAGCCTTTCTATGTATCTGCTCCCGACTTGGAGGACAAGAGTCATTTGTATCACTACAACGACGGCTACTTCACCGTAGGTAACGTTGCTCCCACTTTTGCCGAGAATGCTCAGGTAAGCGGAAAACTCTCCGGCGAGAATATGCTGGTCACCTTTGATGCGGCTACCGATAACGATATGGTGCACCATTACGTCATTGACATTCAAGGTTTGCCTTCCGAATCGGTGAAAAGCACCAAAGCCTATTCTGAGTTTTATCTCTATCCCCAACCGGAGGATTTCCCTGACGACTACACCTTTGTTGTCCCTTACACATTAGCAGCAGGTGACGATTCCTTTAAGATTTCTGTCTATGCGGTAGACTCTATGGGGCTCAAATCCGCGCCGGTGGTGTATACGAGTAAAGCGGGCGATATTCCCGGCGGTATCGAAGTTCCCACCACGGGCAATCTGTTTGTCAACGGCGACTTTGAACTGGCTACCAATAGTGGCTGGACGGCCTATCAGGGTTCAAAAGTTAAAGCGGAAGCCGCCAAGAACGGCTCCTTTGGCATGCATGCTACCGGCTCCGGTGGCTGGGGCACTATGATCGCTCAGACAGTGAGCGTGGAGGCCGGCGAGAATTATGTGCTGTCCTTCTGGTATAAGACCAATTCCGTGGGTGCTAACGTGCAGGTCAAAGAAAACGACAATAACGGCACGATGATTGCCGGAACCGGCGGTTGGTATTCGGCTAACGAATGGACTTATGTGGAGTACAAGTTCGTCGCACCCAGCGATAAACTTTTCTTCAACATCTGTGGCGGCGGCAACGGCAACGCAGAGAGCGTCTATTTTGACGATATCACTCTTATGAAACTGGGAGTCAAAGCTCCCGATCTTTTTATCGGTGGCGAGACCAGCCGTACCGAGGAGACCAACACCGGTCTTGGTTTGGCGTTCAAGTTTAACGTAGCGGCCAATAACATCACGGTACAAAACGGTAACGTGGCGGATTTGAGCAACGCCACCGTCACCATCGATGGTGAAGACTGCA
>JAZNJO010000003.1:0-6707 GCA_045578085.1 Acutalibacteraceae bacterium
GCTTTTCGTTAGGTTAGGGGGTTAAAACTCACTCCGCCGCCTTGTATACACGGACGTAGTCTACGTACATCGCCTGAGGCAGGTTGCCGCCGTCGGCCTTGTTGGACATATCGCCCCAGCCCTCGCACAGCGTCACGCTCATAATCAGGAAGTGCTTGTTCTCCGGGTTGGCGAACGCGAAATCCAGATCCGCACAGGACACCGGAGCAGCCGAATTGTCATCGTACTTAAGCTGATATACCTTTCCTACCTGCTCGCCGTTCTTATCGTACCACGCCAGATAATCCTCGCCGTCGTTGCCCCACCGTACCGCATTGATCAGCACGTCGTCCACAAAGAACTTGATCTCACGATAGGCCCACTCGATGGCGTAGACGTGATAGTCCGCCGAGGGAGCGGTGGGCATCGAATAGCGGTTATTGTAAGCGGTTTTATAGCTGCCCAACTCAAGATGGCGATCGGGGTCCACACCCCAGTGCAGGTTATGGCTGGCGGTCCTGTTGCCCGCCTCCATAGGATCGGTATTGCTCTCACCGATCAACTCCAGAATGTCGATCTCACCGTCATAGGGCCAACCGGCGGCAGCAGTCGAATAATCGCCCAAGGTCCACAGCGCCGGCCAAACGCCCTTACCGTAGGGCAGCTTGACACGGAACTCCAGACGACCGTAAAGAAAACTGAACTGATGGGCCGTGTTCACGTAACCCGTGGTGTACTGAGCGTCGCCCACGGTCTCCTTCTTGGTGGTGATCACCAGATTACCGTCCACCACCTGCAGGTTCTCTTCGGTTTGGCAGAACTGCACGTCGTCACTGCCTCCCATCTGCACCACAGGGGTCCACTTGGTCTCGTCCAACTCGGTGCCACCGAACTCGTCGCTCCAATACAGCTCCCACTTGGTGGGGTCGGCGTAGCTGGTGCGGGCGGTGATGGAGTCATAGCTCTCGCTGCAGGTGGCGGAATACACCACCACGTCCTCGGAGCCATTGTTATAGACATAATAAGGACGCGCATAGATCATAACGCCCGTGGCAGTAGCGGGGATGTTGATGACACGCACCGCATAAGAAACGGTGGTGGCGGTCACGTCGATGACCTTCTCCGCCTCGATGTTGATGATGGACTTGCTATCCACATCCTCCAGGGTCAGCTTGTCGGCGTTAGCAGCCTTGTTGGTCAGCACAGCACCCATCTTGACCAGGGTGTAGCTGTCCTCGAAAGCGGAGGGAACAACGGTGCCGCCGGTGAAGGTATAGGGTGCCTCATAAGTGACGGCAGCGTCCAGATCGAACTTGAAAGCCACGCCCAGCTTGCCGTTCTCCTGCTCGGACACACTGCCTAAACCACCGGTGACGGTGTTTTCCGTATCCGCCAAGTTCTGCAGACTCACGTTGTCAAAATAGCGGACGGTATTCGTGGCGCCCACGCAGATCTGAATGGCAATGCGGGTGTTGTCGCCACTGTTGAAGACCATACTATGGCGGGACCACAGACCGGCCACCTGATCGGGATAATCGGTCATCAGGTTGGTTTCATCCTGGTTTTTGATGTAAACAACCGCCCTTTCGGACGAATCGCTCTTTTGGTCAAAGGTGAGCAAATAGTCGGTGTTCTGCTCCACGTTCACCCACACAAACAGACCTTGATAGAGGCTGTCGGTGGAGGTAACCTTAGCGCCGTAGCTGCCGTCCTTGGCGGCCTCAGCGGTCGCCTCTACCGTGCCGATGGCAGACCAACCGGTGAGATCGCCCAACTCAAAGTCGCCGTTGGTGATCTCGCCAGCATTCACCTCGACAAGTTGTATGTTATCGAAATAACGGGTTACGGTGCCGCTCCAATCGTCGTTATAGAAAAGGACTTTGATGCGAGTCCAATTGCCCCATCCGGCGGTGCTGAAGCGGTATGTTGTCTGCTTCCACTCACCCACGCCGCCTTCGAGATAAAAACTCTTGCTCTGACTTTCATCATTCGCATTTACGAACTTAATTTCGAGCTGCTTGCTGATTGAGCCAACACCCATACTATCAAAGGAAAGGGTATAGGTGCTGTCAGGATCCACCTCAAAGCCCTTGTTGCTCGGGCCGTCATAAGCCAGACAGGAATAACGCGAACCGGTCAGATTAGCGCCGAAAATACCATCTTTGGCAGCTGCCGTGGTGACTGTAACGCCACCGCCGGCCCATCCGCCGGTCTTGTCACCCGTCTCAAAGTCACCGTTAATGAAGTAGCCGTCATTGGAAGGATTCACCTCAATGAGGGTGATATTATCGAAATAACGGGTGGCCGTGCTGCTGCTACCGGTATAGAAGATGATCTTCACGTGGGTCCAATCGCCCCAACCGGAAGTGCTGAACGAATACGTAACACGTTTCCACTGGTTGTTACTGGCTTCAAGATAAGCTTCCTTCGACTGGCTTTCATTATCCGCATTCAGGAACTTGACCCACACCTTGTCGTCGATATTAACGCCCATATGGTCAAAGGCCAGGATATACGTCTTGCTGGGATCCACCGTAACGCCCTTGTTGCTCGGACCGTCATAAGCAAGACCCGCATAAGCACTGCCGGTCAGATTAACGCCATAATTACCGTCCTTTTTGGCGTCAGCAGTGACCGTGGCGCTGTTGCCGGCCCATCCGCCGGTCTTGTCACCCGTCTCAAAGCCACCGTTGTAGAAGAAACCGTCAAAAGAAGTCTCCACCGCGGTCAGCGATACGTTATCAAAATAACGAGTGGCGGCGCTATTATGACCAGTGTAGAAAATAATTTTGATCTGGGTCCAGTTTTTATCGGCGAGGCTGAACTTTTTAGTGGCACGCTTCCACTGGTTGGCGCCGCCTTCAAGATAGATGTTGATTTCCCCACCTTCACTGCCCGCATTCAGGATTTTGACCCACACCTGAGCCGTGATGTCCACACCATAGTGGTCAAAGGATAATACATACGTCTTGCTGGGATCTACCGTGATAGCCTGATCGTAGGCCAGGCCTGCATACTGACCGCCGGTCAGACTGGCACCGTAAGTACCGTCCTTGGCAGCCGTGGTGGTGACCTCGCGGCCTGTTGCTTTCGTCCAACCGCCAGACAAATCACCGGTCTCAAAGTCACCGTTGACAATCAGGTTGGTGGTATCCGCCGCCGCAGGCACAACGAAGCCCACGGGCAGCACGCCGCACAGCACGGCGATCACCGCCAACACAGCCAACATCTTATTCGAACTCTTTTTCATTAGGTATTACCTCCTTAGTGAAAATTGATGCATTCGGCACCGTTAGGTCCAGGTGTCCTCACCGAACTCGCCGTCGTTGAATGCGCTGGGAGCCACGGCATTTATGGATTCGTTCGGCTGGATCTGCCATTCTTCCACCATCGGAGCCTGATAAAGTTTTTGCATAGGGTCGATCTCCTTTCTGTTCTGCTCAGGCAAGCCCGGCTGATTGCTCCCCCACGATCTCATTTGAAAAACAAGTCGCCGGGAACCCATCGCCGAGGTTGGCTTGCTCTATTTAATTTTACTACCCTCGAAAAGATATGTCAATAATAATTTTTACTTAATTCAACAAATTATCGATATTACCGAACCATTAATTATTCATGTTTTTTGTCCTCGTTTCGTTGTTTTTTACTATTTTATAACGCATTTTTTCTATGTCTTTGACTTTTGTATCTTTATTTTTTTGACTTTTATCATTATAAACAGTATAAAAATCAACAAATATTAGTAATATTGGGCGTTTTGAAAAACAAAATTTATATAGTTGGTTTATGTAAACCACCTTCCGCTTAAGCCGAAAAACATTATCGTTCTTAATGGCGTATTTTAAAAAAAGTTCCGCAAGGGTGTAAATTATCTACTGGAACAGGTATCCCCCATAAGGCTGAGGATTGACGGCAACCTTTCGAGCAAGCATCGCCAAACGGCATCCGCCCGTCCCTAAGGACTCCCTCCGTCACGGCTGCGCCGTGCCACCTCCCTCAAAGAGGCAGGCTTGGCTTTGAGAGGGGGTTGTCTAGCGGATGCAAGACTGAGGAGTGCAGGGCTATGCGGGCGGCAATCTGCCGCCCCTACAATTTCAATTTCGGGTTCGTAGGGGCGAGCGTCTCGACCGCCCGCACTCCCCCAGTCAGCCTTGCGGCTGACAGCTTCGCTCGCCGCGAGACGCCCCCCCTTTTTTGTCGGCCACGCCGACATTTCCCCCGCTATCGGGGGAAATCGAACTCGGAGAGGGGGGGCTTCAAGCCTCCCTCTCCGAGGGAGGTGGGACGCCGTTAGGCGACTCGGAGGGAGTATGGAGGGGCAACCGGATTCCAGCTAAGATCACCGCAAATCCATAAAGCGGACAGTCGAGTCCACCTGTCTTTACAATTTTATTTCAACCTCTTCTAGAACCCGTAGGGGAGGCAACCTGCCGCCCGCAAGCATCCGCAAAAAAAAAAAAAAAAAACAGCGACAGAGCCCTCGCTCCGTCGCTGTTTATATTAATACATTATTTATTTATGGGCGTACTGCAGATGCCCCTCGGCGGCTGCATTCACCTCTTCGGGGGTGCGGAAGGTGGGTACAATCTGCCGCATCACGGCAACGATCTGCTCGGGAGACTCGGTCTCCAGCACCTGCCGCAGGCAAGCCAGATGGTCGTCCATCTGCTCGGGGGTGACAGGAGTCTGCTCCTCCACGAAAATCTTGTTATACTTGGTGGAGGTAAGGGTCTCGCTGCTCATCAGCAGCTCCTCATACAGCTTCTCACCCGGACGCAGACCCGTCTCGATGATGTCCACATCCACATAGGGGGTCAGACCCGCCATACGCACCAGATTCTCCGCCAGGGTGAGGATCTTGACCGGCTCGCCCATATCCAGCACAAACACCTGAGACTGACGAGCCATGGCGCCCGCCTGCATCACCAACTGCGAAGCTTCGGGAATGGTCATAAAGTAGCGAATGATCCGACGGTCGGTGACGGTCAGGGGACCGCCGCTTGCCAACTGGCGCTTAAACAGCGGGATCACCGAGCCGTTGGAGCCCAGCACGTTGCCGAAGCGCACCGCCACGTAGGTGGTATCGGGATAACGGGTCATACTCTGCACCACCATCTCGCACAGCCGCTTGCTGGCGCCCATCACGTTGGTGGGGTTGACCGCCTTGTCGGTGGAGATGAGCACAAACTTCTCGGCACCGTATTCACCCGCAGCACGAGCCACGTTGTATGTACCAAAGACGTTATTCTTGATGGCTTCTTCAGGGCAGCCCTCCATCAACGGCACGTGCTTGTGCGCCGCCGCATGGAACACGATCTGGGGGCGGTAGCGGCGGAACAGCAGATCCACCTTGTCCGCCTCCCGCACCGAGGCGATCTCCACGCTGAGGTTCAGCCGATCCGCAAACTTCTGCCGCAGCTCCTGCTGCAGATCGTAGGCGTTATTCTCATAGATATCGACCACCACCAGCCGACGGGGATGGTGCAGGGCGATCTGGCGGCACAACTCCGAACCGATGGAGCCGCCGCCGCCGGTGACCATAACCACCTTATCCGACAGGAAGTCGTAGACCTCTTTATTATCAAAGATCACCGCATCGCGACCCAGCAAATCCTCCGCCTCCACGTCGCGGACGTGGCTGAGCAGCTCACCGGTCTGGGCGGCCAGCTGGCTGATGACGTTGGGCAACACCCGCACACGGATGCCCAACGCCTTGCATTGTTCCATCACGGCGGTCATCCGCTCCTCGCCTAAGGCGGCGATGGCCACAATGACCTCCTTAACCTCGGTATCCCTCAGGTACACGGAGAGGGTATCCAGAGAACCACGCACGGGGATGCCCCGCACGTGAGCCCGCTGCTTGATGGGGTCGTCGTCAAAGAAGCACACCACGTCGTAGACGCAGTCCTTGTCCCGCCGCATCTCATCCACCAACGATACGCCCGCGTCGCCGGCGCCCACAATGGCAATCTTCACCTCGGCGCGGTTGCGGTAGGCCTGCAAGCTTCTGCTCTGCCGCACGTAGCGGTAGGTAAAGCGGAACAACCACATCACCACCAGCGACAGCAGCATGGTCAGCACCTGCAACCGTCGGGCGTAATAAGCCCAAGACGGAAGGAAGGGGCGAATGATGAAGTTCACCACCGCCAACAGGCCGTGAGCACAACACAGCGCCCAAAACTGGGTCAGGTATTCCCGACTCTCCTGATACCGCCACAGACTGTCGTAGCAGCGGAACAGAAGCAGAAACACGCCGGTGCAAACCAAGGTCAGCGTCAAATGCAGGCCAATGGACTTGACCGAAAAATGCAGGTGCTTCTGCAAGCAAAGCCACGATGCGGTAAAAGACAACGCCGTAATGATAATATCCACCCAAAACAGCAAACTACGGCGATAAGCCAACATATTCCGCTGCGGTTTGTTTCTCTTCTTTGTGGGGTCCAACACATCCACCTACTTTTACAACATTATATTATAGAATTTGCGGTCCTCTCCGCCCGTGCCAGCCAGTCACGACCCACACGATGGCGGGACAAGGTGCGCACCGCCCGCTCCAGATCGGGGGGACGACGGTGCACGCTGTGCATATCCGAGCCCAGCACCAACCGAGGGCAGTCGGGCAACCATTTCACCAGACCCCGCAGGGCGCGGCGGTCGGTGAGGGATTCTCCGTTGAGCTGGACAAGTCGGATCGTAGCCATGTCGTTCTGTGAGCCAAGGAGTTGTCT
>JAZNJO010000004.1:0-49392 GCA_045578085.1 Acutalibacteraceae bacterium
TTATGGGTACAGCTCTTTCCAATCCCACACGTCCCTTCGTTGCAATCCTCGGCGGTGCTAAAGTTTCCGACAAGATCGGTGTTATTGAAAACCTTATCGAAAAGGTTGATACACTTATCATCGGCGGCGGTATGGCATACACATTCCTCGCTGCTAAGGGCTACGGCGTTGGTAATTCTCTCCTTGATTCCGAGAAGATCGACTACTGCCGTGAGATGCTGGCCCGCGCCGAGGAGAAAGGTGTCAAGATCCTGCTCCCCGTAGACTGCACCATCACTAAGGAATTCCCCAACCCCATCGACGCGGAGATCGAGGTGAATATAGTTGCCGCCAATGCTATCCCGGACGATATGATGAGCTTGGATATCGGCCCTGCAACCGCCGAGTTGTATGCAAATGAGGTAAAGAATGCCAAGACCGTGGTTTGGAACGGTCCCATGGGTGTGTTCGAGAACCCCATCCTGGCCAAAGGCACCATCGCGGTTGCCAAGGCTTTGGCCGAGACTGATGCCACCACCATCATCGGCGGCGGCGACTCTGCGGCGGCTGTCAACACTTTGGGCTTTGGTGACAAGATGAGCCACATCTCCACCGGCGGCGGCGCTTCTCTGGAATTCTTGGAGGGTAAGGAGCTGCCCGGTATTGCTGCTATGAGCGATAAGTAATCAAAAAGGAGAACAATTATGGGTAAGTATGTTATTGCCGGTAACTGGAAAATGAACAAGACCCCCGCCGAGGCTACCGCCCTCATCGAGGCCATCAAACCTCTGGTGAAGAATGCCACCTGCGACGTGGTAGTGGGTGTTCCCTTCATCGATATCCCTGCCGCTCTGGATGCCACCAAGGGCACCAACATCGGTGTGGCGGCGCAGAACTGCTACTGGGAAAAGTCCGGTGCTTTCACCGGCGAGATTTCCGCCGATATGCTCCGTGAGTTGGGCGTAGGCTACGTCATTCTGGGCCACAGCGAGCGCCGCACTTACTTCGGTGATACCGACGCTACCGTTGCCAAGCGTGTGCGCGGTGCTATCGACGCCGGTCTGACCGCCATCTTGTGCGTAGGTGAGTATCTGGAGCAACGTGAACAAGGTATCACCGCTGAGATCTGTGCTATGCAGACCAAGATTGCTCTGGAAGGTGTTTCCGAAGAGGAGCTCAAGCAGATCATCATTGCCTATGAGCCTGTATGGGCCATCGGCACCGGTAAAACCGCTACTGCTGAGCAGGCCAACGAGGTCTGCGCTCAGATCCGTGACGTAATCGCCGGTCTGTACAATCAGGATGCGGCGAACGCTGTTACCATCCAGTACGGCGGCTCTATGAACGCAGGCAATGCGGCTCAGCTTCTGGCCATGTCCGATGTAGACGGTGGCCTCATCGGTGGCGCCTCCCTCAAGGCGGAGGACTTCGCTACCATCGTTGCGGCAGCGAAATAAATTCATCTGTGTCGAGAGGGCGTGTCTAAACCACACGCCCTCTTTTCAAGGAAAGGTAGAGAGATTATGAAAAAACCTTTGACTCTGATCATTATGGACGGTTTCGGCTACAATCCCGACACCTACGGCAATGCCATCGAGGCCGCCAACACCCCTAACCTGTCTAAAATCTTTGCAGAAAACCCCACCACCTATATCGGTGCATCCGGTTTGGACGTAGGTCTGCCGGACGGTCAGATGGGCAACTCCGAGGTAGGCCACACTAACATCGGTGCCGGTCGTGTAGTGTACCAGATGCTGGTAAAGATTTCCAAGTCCATCACTGACGGCGACTTCTTCGAGAACGAGGCCCTGCTGAAAGCTATTCAAAAGTGCAAAGCAAACCACTCTGCACTGCATCTAATGGGTCTGCTGTCCGACGGCGGCGTCCACAGCCACATTGAGCATCTGTACGGTCTGCTGGAGATGGCTAAGCGCAACGGACTGGATAAGGTCTACGTCCACGCACTGATGGACGGCCGTGACGTCCCCCCCACCTCCGGCGCGGACTTTATGGCTCAGCTGTGCGATAAAATGGAAGAGATCGGCGTCGGTAAGGTAGCCACCGTAATGGGTCGCTATTATGCCATGGACCGCGACTTCGCCTGGGATCGTGTAGAAAAAGCCTATGCCGCTATGGTATACGGTGAAGGCAACACCGCGGACAACGCCGTAGAAGCGATGAAGGCATCCTATGCCGCTGAGGTGACTGATGAGTTCGTGATTCCCACCGTATTGGACAAGGACGGCACCATCAAGGCAAACGACAGTGTGGTATTCTTCAACTTCCGTCCCGACCGCGCCCGTCAGATCACCCGCACCTTTGTTGATGCGGACTTTGACGGCTTCCAGCGCAAGAACGGTTTCTTCCCGCTGGAATACGTGTGTATGACCAGCTATGATGCTACTATGCCCAATGTGGACGTAGCTTTCGGTCCCCAGGAACTGACCATGACTATGGGCGAGGTCATCAGCAAAAACGATATGACCCAGTTGCGCATCGCCGAGACTCAGAAATACGCCCACGTCACCTTCTTCTTCAACGGTGGCGAGGAGCGCACCTTCCCCGGCGAGGATCGCATCCTGATCCAGTCCCCCGATGTGCCCACCTTCGACCTGAAACCCGAAATGAGTGCTTATGAGGTATGCGACGCGGTAGTGGAGCAGATCTACGCCGGCAAGTACGACGTGATCATCCTCAACTACGCCAACTGCGACATGGTGGGTCACACCGGTATCTTTGATGCCGCCAAAGCCGCCGTGGAAGCGGTAGACACCTGCGTAGGCAAGACTGTAGCCGCCACGCTGGCGATGGGCGGTACCGCCATCATCACCGCCGACCACGGCAACGCGGACAAGATGTACGAGCCCGACGGCTCCCCCTTTACCGCCCACACCACCTTCCCTGTTCCCTTCTGTGTGGTGGGTAAGGATTGCACACTGCGGGAGGGCGGTCGTCTGGCGGATATCGTTCCCACCATGCTGCAGATCCTCGGCTTGGAGCAGCCCGTTGAAATGACCGGTGAATCCCTGATTACAAAATAAATTACACGCAATAATAAGCGACATACATCCTTGGGGTGTATGTCGCTTTTTTGTTTTAAAAAAAGTAACAACTTTGTTACCTTCCTTACAACTTTGTTACCTTTATTGAGTATCCTAATACAGTATGCTATGATAGCAAAAACTTCGAAAGGAGCCGTGTCGATGAAAGCAAATCTACAACAGTTCACCCAAGATCTTAAACACCCCTATTTGCGGGCACTGCTTCTGATCGCAATCACACCCTTATTCCCGGAATATATCACTTTTTTATTGGTGATTTTTGCTATCTTTTTCACTGTTAAAGACCTGCGTGAAAACCCACGGTCGATTCACATCGGAACCATCGGTAAATTGTTACTAGTCTACTCCGCCTATTTGACCATCACCTGTTTATACAGCGAAAATAAATTCGAATCAGTTGCAGTCGCTGCTATGTGGTGGTTCTTCTTCCTTGTCTATCTAATCGTATCCAATCTATTGACCGATACGGATCGAATGGATGCATTTTTACTCTGCATCACAGCGGTGGCAGGTGCTGTCGGACTCATTGCCTGTATCCAATATCGACTGAACTTTTTCTTGAAAGAAAATATAGGAAGCCTTTGGGAATGGCTGGACACCATTGTGTTTGCTCACATTCCTTTCCGTTTCACACAGCTCAACTATTTTCTGCGCGCTTATTCCACCTTTCCCAACCCAAATATGCTGGCTCAATATCTGGGAATGGCCGTCCCCTTTGTGGCCTGTTTCAACTTTATAGAGCGCCGCGATTCGCTACGCTTATTCAGTCGAATCTGCTTGTTCTTGACCTTTGCGGGTATTTTGTTTTCTTTCTCCCGCGGTGGCTATATTGCACTGCTGATTTTGGCGGTAGCGCTCATCCTCTTAAATATCCGCCATCGTTTTGCTACCGTTTCCTTATACATTGTCAGCACACTGCTTTTTTTGCCGGAAGAAATCATTAACCGACTATTTTCCATCCGTTCCGGTCTATCCTCCAGCGGTGCTATCGCGGACGGCGTGCTGGATTCCATCAACAGCGGAGCGTCTATCACCACCTCCGATATTATCAACAACGCGGGCGCAGAGTTCGCCGTCAGCGAACGATGGAAAACCTGGATGGAATCTCTGCGGTTATTCAGCGAGCAGCCTCTGTTTGGATACGGGGTGGGAACCGATACCACGTGGACCTTGTTTGAAAAAGCCGGCATTTCTTCTCCACACGCGCACAATATTATATTACAACTTCTTCTGGAAGGCGGACTCATTGCGCTGATCCTAATGATGTTCATTGGCATCAAAACCGTAAAAAACGCCGTAGAACTAATGCAAAACGGATACAGCCATTCCTTTTGGATTGGATTTGCCATTCTTTTTTTTGCCGTGTGCTTCCTTTCCCACGGTATGGTGGACTACCCACTGACCACACCGCGACTGGTCTGCTGTTTTATCACTATTCTCGGTATTGCCGAGAAGTCGGTTTATTTATTCTCTTCTCGACGCATCTGTGTACGTCACCATCTTTCACTTTCACATAAAATAAAGTAAAAATCCTGCAACAAATAGTTGCAGGATTTTTTGTCATTTGTAGCGTAAGCCGGACCACAGACTAATAATAATCTGAGCCGGAATACCGATGATAAAAACAAGCCAGATATTCGTTTGATAGAATACCAATGCAGACAAAAACACACATATCAAAAAAGTCCACACCAATACCGAAATGATAATAAAGTTTTTTCGGCGGTCTCCCCAAATGCTATTCATCACTAACAAAACCACAGCAGTTACAGGAAGCGAATAGGCAAACACCATCCAAAGCATCCCCTCCTGAGGTAGAGCGATGTTCACGCTGGTATAAATAAAGCAAGCAACCAGCCATACCAACACGCAACTCATCACCGTAATAATGCGGTGATTACGCCGCTGTCGCCGTGTATACTCCCGCTTATGATCCGTTTCCAACGGATGATCAGGGCGCAACAAATAATCTACCGACACAGAGAACAGGTCAGCTATCGCCTTCAAGGTGACTACATCGGGAATTGACTCGCCGCGCTCCCATTTGGACACCGCCTTGTCCGAATAATTCAGCTGTTCAGCAAGAGCCAACTGAGTCATTCCCGCCTCTCTGCGCAATTGGCCGATATTACCGGCAATCACCATTTTCAGTTCTTCCATATGCACCTCACACAGAATGTGATTACAGTTTTATTTTCTTTTATCATATCATATACCGTCAGCAATTGCAACCCTTTTCAAACGACAACTTTGAGCGACTCTACCGTGGGTAGAGTCGGCGAAATACAACTCTACCGCCCCCTTCCAACAGGTCGACTACCTCTTCTGTTTCGTCGAGTGACTTTTGCACAAAAAACGGCTATAATAATTTTATCCCAAAACGAAAGGTTGCGAATTCTATGTCAAACTTTGTGCTGAGCTGTTGCTCCATTGCCGATTTAACTCCTGAACATTTGAATGAAAGAAACGTATCCTTCGCTCGGTTCCATTATTTTATGGATGATGTTGAATATACGGATGATATGGGACAGTCGTTGTCGTCGGCAGATTTCTATGCCGCTATGGAAAAAGGTGCCGAAGTGCGCACTTCGCAGGTGAACGTAGAGGAGTTCACTCAATACTTCGACACTTTCCTCAGCGACGGTCAGGATGTACTGCACCTCTCCCTGTCCAGCGGATTATCGGGTTCCTACAACTCAGCCCGCATCGCCGCCGAAATGTTGCAGGAGAAATATCCCGATCGCAAGCTGTACGTGGTCGACACATTGGGTGCTTCTGCCGGTGTTGGATTGATGATGGAAACTCTGGCAGATATGCGAGATGCCGGCGGAGACATTGACCATCTGCACGACTGGATTGAGGCACACAAACTGGAAATGCACCACTGGTTCACTGCCAGCGATCTGACCTGGTTTGTAAAGGGTGGCCGTGTCACCAAGGCTGCAGGCTGGTTCGGAACGGCACTGCGTATCTGTCCGGTGCTGAATATGGACTACGCAGGACGGCTGATCCCCCGTTTTAAGATCCGCGGCACCCAAAAGGCATTGAAAGAACTGGTCAATCAAATGGAGGAAGCTGCTACGAATGGCAACGACTATGACGGTAAATGCTTCCTTTCCCACTCCAACTGCGAAGAGTTTGCCCGTACGGTGGCAGATGAGATCGAAAAGCGATTTCCCTTACTCAGCGGTAAGGTGGGCATCTACAACATCGGCACCACCATCGGCTGTCACACGGGTCCCGGTACGGTGGCTCTGTTCTTCTGGGGAAAACCTCGCACCAACTAAACGGATTGAGAACGGCACTCTGTTCGGGGTGCCGTTTTTCATTGCAAAATATTTTTACTTTTTTCTGTTTTTTTGTAGCATTTTCGACACAGATATGCTACAATGAGAAAAACTGGTAAAGGAGCTGTTTGTTTTGAAAAAGATCATCGCAGAATTCAAAGAATTTATCAACCGCGGCAACGTGGTGGATATGGCTGTTGGTATTATGATCGGCGGTGCCTTTAAGGCAATTGTGGATGCCTTAGTTGCCAATCTGATCTCTCCCCTGATCGGCGTTCTCTTCAAGAGAGATTTCAGTGCGCTGTCCTTCACCATCAACGGTGTTACCTTCCAGTACGGTGCGCTGATTATGGCTATCGTGAATTTCCTTATCATCGCCGTGGTGCTGTTCACCATCATCAAAGTGATGAACTCTTTGCGGGATATTGGCAAGAAAAAAGAGGAAGAGGTTCCTGCCGAGCCCACCACCAAGGTGTGCCCCTACTGCAAGAGCGAGATTGCTATCGATGCCACTCGTTGCCCCCACTGCACTTCCGAGGTATAATCATTACTTACAAAAAGGTCGCCGTATTGTATACGGCGACCTTTTTCTTTTATGACACCAATGGAACCAACAATACGGTTGGCTGTTTCACACAACCGTCCAACAATTCATTTTCACAGCAGATGCTCTGAGGTGAGGTGTGGCATTTTCGACCGATGTCCCACACCGTCTCCCCTGTCTCGGCATAATACAAGAGCAACGTTGCGGAACCGGTCTCGTAAGGCGTATCCGTATGCACCCGCATACGATCGATCACCTGCCGCACCATATACTGATATCCTTGCAATTCTACACACAAGGCCAGTTTGATTTCCAATTCATTTCCCACCACCCGGTAGGTCCACTCCATGGGAGTCACCGTAGCGCGACACTCATTTCCTTCGCAGGGGAATTCCAATCGATATTCCTCAGGCCGCTCATAATAAGAAATCTGCCCATCGGTATCCCGCACCAACATACACACCAGCAACCGACCACTCACAGTGGTGACACCTTTATTGCATTCTGTATCCGTGCCTTGCATCTGAATCCACACGTCCACCAACTCCTGTAACGACTGAGTTGGTAATTCCATCAGCATTGGCAAATAGGTATGCTCCCACCGACACTCTTTATGTGCGGACAAAGCGATCTCGCGACTTTCCGGCGTAGTCGGATACTGCCCGTGATAGGCATCCAGCATTAGCGATACCCGCTCTCTATGATACGCATAAAATTGCACTAATAGTTTAGCGGTCACTTCCAGTACCGAATTCTCTCCGTCAGGTCCCACACTGCATCGCTCGGTATCCGACAAAAGAAGCACCCTTGCTGTATACGGCTGTCCCTCGCCTGCTTCTTCCACATCCATAATCTGACTAAACGGCACCGCCACATCCAAACAGTAAGTCTTCCCACTGGTTAGATCCGCGGTGTACAGTTGATGATAGGTCACCTGTCCTTTGACAATCACCTTTCGGTCCAACACCTTGCATTCCGTTACCATGGCCTGGCAGGTGCCTCCCAGCAACATCTCCGCCGGTGGCAAGGTGTCGGGGAAATCGAAAGACTCACTCACCGAAAGAAGTTTCTCCCCGCTTCCTATGGGGTAATCGTACTCCACCGTTTCATAGTGAGTGTATAACTTTGGATCTTCGCTGTGGGTAATCAGTTCACAAGCAGAGACGATTTCCGTCCTTGCCTCTACCTCTACCACTCCGCGCACTTCCAACCGTCGAGGTGTGACAGCGCGGCAATTTACGTATTTAACCGACAGATCAATTTGTACGGGTATTGCATCTATAGGCTCTGTCGCACGCATCGTGCAGGAATATGGCAGAGTAAATTCCGCCACCCGTAAGCAGCACCGATCCTCGTCCAGATACAGCACCCGCACCGCCGCCACACCGTCTAACAATAGTCGTTCTCCGCTCCACTGACGGTTTTGAATCCGAGGGGTAACCTGACATTTCAGTACGGCGGCGATATCCGGACAATAGTCCGGCAAGGTATGATCCCCGCTGATGGTACACTCCTCACAGGCATTAAGCCCCCATCGGGAGATATTGACCGTTTCCTTATGCAGCAAATTATCCATACGCTCACTCCTTTGCTTTCACCACACATATATGCGCTGCTTACTTCAAATATGCGCAAAAGAAAAACACCCGATCATCGTATCGGGTGTTTTTCTTTATTTCTTTTTCGTGCATCCGCAAGTACAGGAAGAACCATCTTCCCGATTTAAACAACATCCATCGGGACAGCCAATGCACTTTTTGCCGCTCTTTTTAGACTTGACAATATACCAAACAGCTACGCCAACAACAACCAAGAGCACGGCAATAATAATGTAATCCGTAATTGTCATAATTTACTTACCGGCAGTAGTTTTTTCAACTGCATACTCTTTCCTAATCTTTTTGTCTGAACGGACACACAGATACACAACAAAGGCGATCATCACCAGCACCGCCACCAGACCCGGCAGGAATCCGGCACCCGGCTGACCGGTGGTGATCAAGGTACCGATTTGGTACACCAAGAAAGCTAGGGTATAGCCGGTGCCAAGCTGCAACGCAATGCCGCCCCACAGCCACTTTTTCTCACGTATCTCGGCATTCATGGCGCCTATCGCAGCAAAACACGGAGGCGTAAACAGATTAAACATCAAATAGGCAAACGCCGCCACAGCAGAAATATCAAAGACTGCAGCCACGCTGGCGCCGGCGCCCTCCATCAGCTCCAGCGCATCAGTATCCACCAGGTTGGAGATACCGTAGCACACCGCCAAGGTACCTACCACATTCTCTTTAGCTATGAAGCCAGTGACAGCCGCCGCCGCCATCTGCCAAGTTTTAACACCGATAGGAATCAGCAGCAGAGAGATAGGCTTGGCGATGACGGCCAGGATAGAGGTATCTGCCGCATCCTCCGCCACCAGAGAGAAGGACAAGTCAAAGGACTGCATCAAATACACCACCGCATTGCACAGCAGGATGATGGTGCCGGCCTTGACAATGTACGCCCAACCGCGGGACAGCATAGACAGAGCCGCTCGCTTAAAGCTGGGAGCCTTATATTCAGGCAGTTCCATAATAAAGTAGGACTTGCGGTTCTTATAGCCGGCGATCTTGTTCACCACCAAAGCGCCCACCAAAATCAGCACAATACCCACAAAATACATCAAGGTGCCCACCCAAGAGGCATTATCGAAGAATACGCCGGCGAACAGGGCAATAACCGGCAGCTTGGCGCCGCAGGGCATAAAGGGGGTCAGCATGGCGGTGGCGTTACGTTCCCGCTCGTTGCGGATGGTGCGACAAGCCATAACACCGGGGATGGCACAACCGGTACCGATGACAAAGGGAATCACCGACTTACCGGACAGACCTACCTTTTTGAAGATGGGGTCCAGCACCACCGTGGCACGAGCCATATAACCGCAATCCTCAAGCAGCGCGATGAGAAAATACATGACCATCACCAGCGGCAGGAAGCCAACCACGGCGCTCACACCACCAATGATACCCTCCACCAACAAAGCGGACAGGAAGGGGTTAGCTCCCTCCAACAGACCGGCTATCCATTCCTTAAACATATCAATGAGGGTCACCAGTCCGGGGATGGTAAAACCGTTTTTGAACTCATAGCCCTCAGCAATCCAAGGACCGACCCACGCCTGGGAGATCTGGAACACCAGGAACATCACCACGGCAAAAACCAGAAAACCAATAATCGGATTGGTGATGACATTGTCGATATCGTCCTGGCGGTTGTGCTGTTTGGTAAGGATCTTACGGGTCTCTACCTGCGCCACAATACCATTGACAAACTCAAAGCGGCGACGGTCCGCCTGTACGACCGCCTGCTTGTTGGTAATGTCGATTATCTCCTGTCGATAAGGTGCCTTCTGCCCCTGACCATACTGACCGACGGCAACCCGTACCAGTTCATTTAATCCGCCGGCATTGGTGGATACCGTCTCCACCACTGGGCAGGCCAGCTTTTTGGACAGAGCGGCAGCATCAATGTCGGTCTTTTTTTTCTCATTGATGTCGCTCTTGTTCAGCGCCACTACCACCGGCACACCCAGCTCCAACAGCTGGGTAGTGAAAAACAGGCTACGGCTCAAATTGGTAGCATCCACAATGTTGATGATTACATCCGGTTTTTCATTCTTTACATAACTGCTGGTGATGCTCTCCTCCGAGGTGAAAGGCGACATAGAATAGGCGCCGGGCAGATCCACCGCAATCAGCGTCTGCTCCCCATCAAAATAAGCCTTCTTAATGGGGTTTTCCTTTTTCTCCACAGTAACACCGGCCCAGTTACCCACCTTCTCATTACGTCCGGTCAGGGCATTATACATGGTAGTCTTGCCGCTATTAGGGTTTCCGGCTAACGCAATTCTCATAGTTACATCTCCTCTATATAATAGATAAGTCAAAGTTTCAGTTACCCTATGCTAACTACTGGTTGAAAGAACAGCAGCGGACACAATAGACCGCTGCCGATAATCAGACAAGGATCGCTTCTGCCAACAGACGATCGATGTTGTACCGCGCATCCTTGACAGAAACTACACAACCGCTACGCTTGCGAGAGATCACGGTGATCGGCTCGCCGCTGTAACAGCCCAAAGAAAACAAAAAAGCGTCCATTTCCTCGTCATCCGTCTCGATGGCACGAATAATGTACTCTTTTCCCTCCTGCGCTTCAAACAAATTCATTCGATCATCCCTTTTAGTACACATAGTCGGTTAGCCTTTGCTAACCACGAATATTATACACGATTCCCAGCATTTGTCAAGGGTTTTTTGTTTTTTATCCAATGTTTAAAAAAAGAAACTGCCGTCCGAAGATGGCAGTTTCACGTATATCTTATTCAATCATATTGCGAAACTGAGCCTCGTCAATGACCGGGACTCCCAGCTGCTGTGCCTTGGTCAGCTTGCTACCCGCCTCCTCACCGGCCAGTACATAGGTGGTCTTTTTGGAGACACTGCTCGAGGTTTTTCCGCCATACTGCTCGATTAGTGTGGCCGCCTCATTTCTGGTGTACACAGGCAAAGTGCCGGTGAGCACAAAGGTCATACCGGCAAAGCGGTCATCCAACTTCTGCACGCGGGCGATCATATTTACTCCTGCCTGCGCTAGACGGGTCACCAAGGCGCGGGAAGGCTCCAAGGCAAAGAAGGACACCACACTCTGCGCCATCACCGCACCGAAGCCGTCAATGGAGGTGATCTCATCCACCGTAGCGTTCATCACCGCCTCCATCGACCCGAAATGAGCCGCCAATTGCTTAGCCGCTTTCTCTCCGATGTGACGAATGCCCAGCCCGTAGATAACTCGATAGAGGTCGTTCTCCTTAGACTTTTCAATGGCGGCGCGGAAATTATCGGCTGACTTTTGACCCAATCCCTCCAAAGCGGCTATTGCCTCAAAGGACATAGTATATAGATCATCCGCATAAGCCACAATCTCTTCCTGCACCAATTGTTCCAATACGGCGGGTCCCAGTCCGTCAATATCCATTGCATCTTTGGACGTGAAATGAATGAGATTACGGAGCCGTTGCGCAGGACAGGCAGGATTCACACAGCGAAGAGCTACTTCGTTCTCTTCTCGCACTACCGGCTCACCACAAGACGGACATACCGCAGGCAAGTGATAGATCTCTCCTCCCACATGTTTTAGCACACTCACCACTTCAGGAATAATATCTCCCGCCTTGCGCATTACCACCGTATCCCCCACCGACAGACCTTTTTCGTCAATGAAGTTCTGATTGTGCAAGGTGGCGCGACTGACACTGGTACCCGCCAAAATCACCGGATCAAACACACCGGTAGGGGTAAGAACACCGGTGCGTCCCACCTGAATCTCCACGTCCCGCAGGACGGTTTCCTTTTCTTCGGGAGGATACTTGTAAGCTAGCGCCCATTTGGGAAATTTACTGGTGGTTCCAAGGATGTGTCGATCTGTAAAGTTATCCACCTTTACAACGGCGCCGTCGATATCAAAGGGCAATGTGGGGCGTTTCTCCCCTAATTCGCGGATAAACTCCACTACCTCATCGATTCGATCGGTCACCTTATAACAAGGGACGATAGAAAATCCCAACGCTGCCATTCGTTCCAGTGAAGCAGCATGAGAGGTAATGGTTTCTCCCTCAATGAGCTGCATGTTAAACACAAAAAGGGACAGTCCGCGTCGTGCCACTACCGACGAATCCTTCTGACGCAAGGTACCGGCGGCGGAGTTGCGGGGATTCATAAAAGGCTTCTCCCCATTCTCCTCCTGCTCTTTCACCAGAGCGGCAAATCGTTGACGGGACATATACACTTCGCCTCGCACGATGATCCGCTCCGGCGCATCGGTCAGCACCGCGGGAACATCCCCGATTTGACGAAGATTGGCGGAAACATCTTCTCCCGTAGTGCCGTCACCGCGGGTAGCTCCGCGGTAAAACCGACCATCCCGATACTCAATGGCAATAGAAAGGCCATCGATCTTCGGCTCCACCACATAACAGGGATGCTCTACCGAGTCCCGCACCCGCTTATCAAAAGCGTACACTTCTTCCTCCGAGAAAACGTCTTGCAAGCTACCCAAAGGCACCTCGTGGGTGACCGATGTAAAGAGCGAGGACACCTGTCCGTGCACTCGTTGCGTATAAGAATCCTCGGTAATCAACTCAGGATATTGTGTTTCTAATTCTTTGAGTTCGCGGGTCAACGCATCAAATGCATCATCCGTAATCTCCGGCGCATCCTCGTCATAATAACGGCGGCTGTGGTAGTCAATCTCTCCGCGCAACTGTTCGATTCGAATGGCCGCTTGTTTCCGATCCATACCGCACCCTCCTGTCCGTTTTATTTCAGCGGTATTTAATCCGCTGTACCGTAATCAAATATTTTACCTAGCAGCGATTGATCGTCGCCGTATACCTCGGTCAGATTATCCGGCACCTCACCCAACAACATCGTCTCTGCCATAGGATAAGTCAGTTGCGTTCCCACCGAGGAACGCCCACCGGGGGTCACCACATACAGACTGATATCCAGATGCACCAGCACCCGATACAGACTTTGGTTCATTCCCACCGCCTCTAACGTAGAGGAAACGTCGGATAAGACCGTGGCGGTGAAACTCATAGGAAAGGTAACCATCGGTCCCCATCCGCTGAGCCAAGAAACCCCTGCTAAGGTACCGAAAGGGATGGATGCCGACAATTCGGAATAGGATTCCATTTCGGTCATAGACGCCGCAGTAATCGCCGTGCGGATCGTGTTCACTGCGACCGTATTCACTAAAACAGCGGACACTCTCTTCTCCTGTGCATAGGAGACCTCCACCATAGAACGGCACAGTTCGGCCCGCTCCTCTAACACCGCCGCCACCGTCTTATTGGCTATCTTAGTGGCGATCCATACCGCCTGACTCTCCGCGAAGGCGGTGACCACAGGACGGCAACCGAAAAAGGCAGTCAGCAACAGAGCACCGATCAATACTAGTATAACCAATAATCGTCGGCACTGTCTCTTTCGTCGTCGGCGCTCAAAATCAAAGACCCGTCCCATCTACATCCCCCTCTACCATCATACGACAGAAGGGTTGTTTGGGTGTATATCAAGTGGAGATGGCGACTTCCTGTGCCGCCTCTTCTGTTTCTTCCTTGGGCAGGATCTCACTAAGCTTCTTGCGTACTTCAACGCCCTCGTATTTCAGACGAAACTGCACGCGTCCCGTGTATTTCTTTTCACAACACCGACAGGAAAATTCAGCGCAGAATGCGCGACTGCGAAAACGCCAGTTGCCGCGCCGCTTCATATTACGGCCACAATCCGGGCAATCAAAGCAAAGCTCACTGCGCTTGACCATAGGGTCATCCAGATCTTTGATGATGGTAGTTTTAAAGGTGATGCGCTTGTAAAACTCCTCGTCTACCGGCAGTATATCGGGTAAAAAGCTGTCGCGATCGTACACCTTTTGTAAGATAGCGGCGGTGAGTTTACTGTCATCCAGCGCCCGATGCAGGGACAACTTATCCTCAGGGATACCCAACAGTTCCCCTGCGCGGGCCAGTCCCAACTGCTGAGAGGTATCCACTCCCATACGCCGCTGAGCATAAATCTGAAAATCCATGTAATTTTTTAAGAACGGAATTTCCTGCCGTCCGTAGAAAAAGCGGCAGTTCTCCATCAACACCAGCAGATCGGTATTGCTCCACGTGAGCACGGTGATAGGTCCCTTACCCATCCATCGAGCCAAACGGCGCATCATATCCGCAAAGGTGGTACCGTCTTCCAATTCCTCGGGGGTGATATTGGTTAGATCCTTAACGATGCCCGACAGTTTCTTGCTCACAACGGGACGGATGGTGGTACCGAACGTATCCAACATCCGCATATCCTCGCCGACCTTGACCGCACCCACCTCAATGATCTCGTTGAAATAGCCGTGAGCCCGTTTGGAATAAGCTCCGTTCCATTCAAGATCGATGATAACATACTGCATAGTCGCTCCTTAAGCCATACCGCCCAAAGTGCGACCGCCCAAGAGATGGAAATGCAGATGCTGTACCGTCTGCCCTGCCTCAGGACCGTTATTGGAAACAATGCGGTAGTCGGTGACACCCAACTGAGTCGCCACCTGAGGAATCACACTGAAAATGTGGGCCACCACGGCGGCATTCTCTGCCGTGATCTCTCGCACACCCGCCAGATGCATTTTAGGAATGAACAATACGTGAACGGGAGCGGCAGGGGCAATGTCGTAAAACGCCAGCACCTGCTCGTCTTCGTATACTTTCTTGGAGGGAATCTCCCCCGCTATAATTTTACAGAATAAGCAATCCATATTACGCACCCCTCAGTCTTTGATCATTTCGGCGATGGTATCGGACACAGCCGCTACCACGTCGTCCGCCTTAGATACGTCCTTACCGCCCGCCATAGCGGAGTCGGGACGACCACCGCCCTTACCATCGCAGACGGCGGCGATAGTGCGCACAATATTGCCGGAATGGGCGCCCTTGGCCACAGCACCGGCGGTGGCGGTAGCCAGAATACTCACTTTATCCTCGGTGGTGGTGACCAACACCACCACGCCTTCACCAATCTTATCGCGAAGCTGATCGCCCAACTCACGCAAGCCGCCCGCATCCAGACCGGGCACTCGGGTAGCCAATACCTTAACGCCCTTGATCTCCTGTACCTGACTCATTACGTCACCCAAAGCGCTCTGCGCCAGCTTGTTTTTGAGTCCTTCGTTCTCAGCAGATAGAGCCTTAACCTGAGCGGTCAGTGCGGCAATCTTATCCTCAATCTCACTGTCTTTGGCTTTCAGCAGAGAAGCAATTGCGCTCATACGATTCTCCAGCTGGGCATAATACGCCAGCACGTTGTCGCCGGTGATGGCCTCGATACGGCGCACACCTGCAGCAATACCGCTCTCACTGAGGATTTTAAAGGTGGTGATGGCGCCGGTATGCGCCACGTGGGTACCACCGCACAACTCCTTGGAGAAGTCACCCATAGTCACCACGCGAACGGTGTCGCCATATTTCTCACCGAACAGCGCCATGGCACCGGATTTCTTCGCTTCCTCTACCGTCATCTCAGCAGTCACTACCGCCAGATCGGCGGCAATCTGCTCGTTAACAAGAGCCTCAACCTTCGTCATCTCCTCGGCGGTCATCGCTTGGAAGTGAGCAAAGTCAAAGCGCAAACGGGTGGGGGTCACCAGAGAACCTTTCTGCTCCACATGTTCACCCAATACGGTGCGAAGCGCCTTCTGCAACAGGTGGGTAGCCGAGTGGTTCTTACAGGTTTGCTGACGGGAGGTGCTCTCCACACACAGTTCCACCTCGTCACCCACAGACAGCATACCCTCGGTCACAGTACCTACGTGACCCACTTTGCCGCCACGGAGCTTGATGGTCTCGGACACGGCAAACTTGCCGTTCTTTCCAATGATAACACCGGTATCACCCTCCTGACCGCCCATAGTGGCGTAGAAGGGCGTCTCCTCGGCAAACACAGTGCCGCACATACCTTCGGTCAGGTTCTCGCTCAGCTCAGTCTCCCCTGCCAGCACGGTCACCACAGAGGTGGCAGCAAGGCAGTCATAGCCCACAAAAGCGGAGGTGATCGACGCATCGATCTGATCGTACACAGTAGCATCAGCGCCCATATAGTTGGTGACCTCACGGGAGGTACGGGCGCGGGTGCGCTGCTGCTCCATCTCGGCTTTAAAGCCGTCCTCATCAATGGTGTAACCCTTCTCCGTGAGAATTTCGCGAGTCAAGTCCACAGGGAATCCATAGGTGTCATACAATTTGAATACAGAGGGGCCGTCCAGTTCGGTCTTACCGCCGGTCTGCATAGCCTCCTCCATCTCGCTCAAGATGCGCAAGCCCTGGTCGATAGTCTTGTTAAACTGAGTCTCCTCATTGGAGAGCACCTTAAAAATAAACTCTTTTTTCTCATCCAGCTCGAGATAGCCGTCCTTGGAACCTTCAATGACGGTGTGACTCAAATCCGCCAGGAACAGGCCGTCAATGCCCAACAAACGGCCATGACGTGCGGCGCGACGGATCAGACGGCGCAGCACGTAGCCGCGACCTTCGTTGGTAGGCATAATACCATCCGAGATCATAAAGGTGGCGGAACGAATGTGATCGGTAATCAAACGGATGGACACGTCGTTCTGGTAGTCCTGCTTATAGGTCTTGTGGGCCAGATCGCACACATGCTGACGCAAAGCATGAAGGGTATCCACGTCAAAGATGGAATCCACGTCCTGTACCACTACTGCCAGACGCTCCAAGCCCATACCGGTATCAATATTTTTCTTCTCCAACGTGGTGTAGTTGCCCGCACCGTCGTTCTCAAACTGGGTGAACACGTTGTTCCACACCTCAATGTAGCGGTCACATTCGCAGCCAACTTTACAGTCAGGACTGCCGCAACCGTACTTCTCACCGCGGTCGTAATAAATTTCGGAACAGGGGCCGCAGGGACCGGCGCCGTGCTCCCAGAAATTGTCCCCCTTGCCGAAACGGAAAATGCGATCCGCGGCAATGCCGATCTCCTTGTTCCAGATGTCAAAAGCCTCGTCGTCCTCTACGTACACAGAGGGATACAAACGCTCAGGATCCAGTCCCACTACCTCGGTAAGGAACTCCCAAGACCAAGCAATGGCCTCGTGTTTAAAGTAATCGCCAAAGGAGAAGTTGCCCAGCATCTCAAAGAAAGTACCGTGGCGAGCAGTCTTACCCACATTCTCAATATCGCCGGTACGGATACACTTCTGACAGGTGGTCACCCGATTACGGGGCGGCACCTCCGCACCGGTGAAATAGGGCTTGAGGGGGGTCATACCTGCATTGATGAGCAACAAACTCTTGTCGTTATGAGGAACCAACGAGAAACTGGGCAGGCGCAAATGGCCCTTGCTCTCAAAGAAGGAGAGGTACATCTCACGCAGTTCATTCACACCATACTTTTTCAGTTCTTTTGCCATAATTATACGCTTCCTTTCTGTCGGTGGTAAAAAAAGAAACCTCCGCCCCAAACATGGGACGGAGGTTCCGTGGTACCACCCAAATTGCACGGTATGCACCGTGCCACTCTGTGACCTCTAACGCAGATCTTACGCCGCCGCTTATGTCGCGGGGTGCTCGGGAGTGGCCGGCAAAAGGATCTGCGGAGTCACCTCACAGCACGGAATAAATACCGTAGTAACTCTCTCTGAGCGCGTCTTGTTTTGCCTATTCTCCGTCGATGCATTTCTTCCTCGTCATTATAGAATATAAGCAACTTTTTGTCAAGGGATTTACCCGCATATTACGGTAAAAAAACAGCCGCCGAAATCGGCGACTGCTCTTTTGCCCTTGCGACCGTTTCCGTCGGGTAACGACGGATTTCCGTGGGCAGGATTATTAATCGGTGGTATCTGCGTAACGCACCTCTACACCTAATGCACCAACGGGATCGATAGGTTGACCATCCACCATCATTTCCAAATGCAGATGAGGTGACTGGACACTTTCACAGGGGATCTTCGCCAGAATGCCGATGGCATCCCCCGCGTCCAGCTTTTCTCCTACACGAACCGATGCGGTCACACCGCAATAGCGGGAAACCACTCCAACCCCGTGATCGATCTCCACAACGCCGCCCCACAAAGGATCTTCCGTCACCACCGATACAGTACCTCGCGCCACTGCTTTGACCGTCTGCTCGATTGTTCCAGCGTAATCGATACCCAAATGAAGTCGCCAATCCTCCATGGTTTCGGAATACAGCGGCTCATCCGGCGAGAACACTTTCTGCACGGTATTGGTCAAAGGCAGCACATAGAGATCCGCCGTCTGTGTCGTAGCGGTGCTGGTGGTGGTGGTCTGCACCGTAGTCGTAGTCGTTGTGGTCGTGGTGCGATCGTCTTTCTGATCGGTCACATTTTGCTCCACCTGCTCCTCTGAAGGGGGTTGACTTTCCTCCGAAGTTGAGGACAGGCGCTCTCCCATACCGGCGATGATCACGCTCACCACCGCAAACAAACTCACCGCCAAGGCTAAAAACACACCATTGTGACGGAAAAATTGGCGAAAACGGGAATTTCCGTACGTTTTACCTTTCATAGCTTTTCCTCCTTTGTCACTGACAGTATGGACGGCTCACAGCATTTTTATACACGGATTCTTTATGTGCTTTGCCCAACCAAAGGGGTGAAACTTTGGCACATTTGTCCAATTGTGCGTTTTGGTTGGGTATGGTATGATTAATGTGTATGATTTTGCAAAGGAGGGCGCTTATGGCTTTGGGATTTCCGCTTTTGGTAGATCTGAAAGATAACAACTGCACCGTATTCGGTGGTGGAAAAAGCGCCCTGCGCCGTGTGCGGGAGCTGTTACGCTTCGGTGCTAAGGTGACGGTAGTATCCGCACAGATTTGTCCCGAACTGGAACACTTAAGCAACGACGGGCAGATCCGCCATATCCCCCGCAAGTATTTCCGCGGAGATTGCACCAATTCCCAGTTGTGCGTGGCCGCCACCGAAGATAATAATATGAACATCGCCATCTCTACCGAATGCAAGAACAAAGGTATACCCGTCAACGTGACTCAACCGCGCAGTTACGGTACCTTCACCTTTCCCCGTATGGTGCTTGGAGAGGAAGCGGTGCTGTCCGTCACCGGCACCTTATCGGCAGATGAGCTCACTCTCCTGCAAGAGAAATTGCAGGACATCCTCCCCGAACTCATTGAAAAAGTCAAAAATGAAAACCGATAAAGAAAGAGCCTGACCCGAAGGTCAGGCTCTTTCCTATTAGTAGTTGCTGCGATTCTCAGACTGGTTTTTCTTGTTGTAAGACTCGTTTTTGCTCTGGCTATTCTGCTTGTTCTGGCTGTTCTGCTTGTTCTGTTTATTCTGCTTATTCTGGCTATTCTGCTGATTACTCTTATACTGATCCATCTCGATTATCCTCCTATTCACACAAACTCAATTTGCAGGAACAATTTTTCCTACACCACTATCTTACCCGATTCAAAGTTTCAAATCCGCTGTAAAAATTTCTATTTAATCGTTGCACGAAACAAGATGTTGTGATAAAATGGATATAATTATAAAGTAAAGAATCGCACCATCTGAAAGGAGGATCTTTATGGACGTGCGGGTCGGCGACGTACTGGAAATGAAAAAGAATCACCCCTGCGGAAGTCACACCTTTTCCGTGTTGCGGATCGGTATGGATTTCCGTCTCAAATGCACCGGCTGTGGTCACGAAATGATGATCCCCCGTCACAAAGCGGAGAAAAACATCCGCAAGATCCTGCGAGACGATTAGTCTGTGTGCTGTCCCCCACATCACACAGAAAGGTCGTTATGCCCTTATGATGGAGAAATTGCAGGCGTTGGCCAATCGCTATGAGGAAATTGACAATCGCCTATATCAACCGGAAGTCACGGCACAACCGGAACTATATCACGCCTTAATGAAAGAGCTGGGCATTCTGCGTCCCTTGGCAGAGGCTTATCACTCCTATCAGGCTCAGTTGGAACGGCTAAGCGAGGCTGAGGAAATGCTGGCAGACGGAGGCACAGACAAAGAATGGCAACAATTGGCGCAGCAGGAATATAACGAGGCCAAGGCCGCCATCAAACAACTTACGGAAGAAATTAAAATCCTGCTTCTCCCCCGCGATCCCAACGACGAACGCAACGTGATCGTGGAGATCCGTGCCGGCGCCGGTGGCGAGGAATCTGCTCTATTCGCCCACAGTCTGTATCGTATGTACACCATGTATGCCGAGCGGCGGGGCCTGCGCTGTGAACCTATTCATCAAAACGAAACCGAGCTGGGTGGATGCAAAGAGGTCAGTTTCCTCATCAACGGAGACGGGGCTTACAGCCGCTTGAAGTTTGAGAGTGGCGTCCATCGGGTGCAACGGGTACCCGAGACTGAGACCGGCGGACGCATTCACACCTCCACCGTCACGGTGGCGGTGCTCCCCGAAGCGGAAGAGGTGGAGTTGGATATCAATCCCGCTGACCTACAAATTGACACCTTCCGTTCCAGCGGTGCGGGCGGTCAGCACATCAATAAGACCGAATCTGCCATCCGCATCACCCACCTACCCACGGGTACGGTTGTGGAATGTCAGGACGAGCGTAGTCAATTCAAGAACAAAGACAAAGCCATGCGGGTACTCCGTGCTCGTCTACTGGAACAAAAGCAACAAGAACAGCAATCCGCCATCGCCGCTGACCGCCGCTCTCAGGTAGGCACCGGCGATCGAAGCGAGCGAATCCGCACCTATAACTTTCCCCAAGGACGGGTCACCGATCACCGCATTGGACTGACTCTTTACAAGATCGAATCGATTCTTAACGGCGATCTGGACGAGGTGATCGATGCACTCATCACCGCCCACCGCGCTGAACAATTGCAACAAGCTGAACACCAAGTATAAAGAGGCACAGAATGATGGAAACCAGACTGTTACAACCGAATACAGAGGGCATTGAAAAAGCGGCCAGTCTGTTGGCCGATGGCGGTCTGGTAGCCATCCCCACCGAGACGGTGTATGGCCTGGCCGCCAACGCACTGAACAGCGCCGCTGTGGCCTCCATCTTCACCGCGAAGGGACGCCCCTCCGACAATCCGCTCATCGTGCACATTGCAGATGAGGCGGACTGGGCACCGCTGGTGACCCACATCCCCGACAACGCAAGAGCATTGGCAAACGCCTTTTGGCCGGGACCACTCACCATTATTTTGCCCGCAGCGAACTGTGTCCCCAAAGAGGTAACCGGAGGACTGACCACTGTAGCGGTACGATTCCCCTCCCACCCCATCGCACAGGCGGTAATCCTCGCCTCCGGCTGTCCCCTGGCGGCTCCATCGGCCAATCGTTCCGGATCTCCCAGCCCCACCAATTCGGCGCGGGTGATCGAGGATATGAACGGGCGCATCGACGCCATTGTGGATGGAGGTGATTGTGATGTGGGCGTAGAATCCACCGTCATTGACCTATGCCACACCCCACCCCGTCTTCTGC
The DNA here is from genome assembly GCA_045578085.1 of Acutalibacteraceae bacterium. GTDB lineage: Bacteria > Bacillota > Clostridia > Oscillospirales > Acutalibacteraceae > UBA5905. Next base: position 21,929 of record JAZNJO010000004.1, read on the forward strand.
GCCCCGGCGGCATCACGCCGGCAATGTTGGAAGAGGTGTTGGGACCGATCGAGATCGATTCCGCGGTGACTGAAGCCTTACAAGAAGGGGCGGTAGCCGCCTCCCCCGGTATGAAGTATAAGCACTACGCACCCCGCGCGGAGATCTGTATTGTCAAAGGCTCTCCTACGGCTTATGCCAACTTTGTGAACGCTCACAAGGTGGAAGGCACGGCGGCCTTGTGCTTTGACGAAGATATTCCGTCTCTTTCAGCACCCTGCGTTTCCTACGGTAGTCGCAGGGATGCCCTGTCCCAAGCGCGGCAGTTATTTGACGCCCTGAGGCAACTGGATGAGCAGGGTGCCCGCACCGTCTACGCCGCATGTCCTGTTCCCGAAGGCGTAGGGTTGGCGGTGTATAACCGACTCATTCGTGCCGCCGCTTTTCGTTTGATACCGGCCATACAGGTGGTGGGTCTGACCGGTCCCTCCGGTGCAGGCAAGACCACCGTCTCCGACACATGGAAAGCGCAAGGTGCCTACATCATCGACACCGATAAACTGGCACGGCAGGTGGTAGAACCTGATTCCCCCTGTCTGCATCAGTTGGTCGCCACTTTTTCTGATGCGATTCTCAACGTGGATGGCACCCTCAACCGCGCTGAATTAGCGGACCGAGCCTTCTCCACAGCCGAAACAGCACAACAACTCAACGCCATCACCCATCCCGCCATTCTGGAACTGACCAAGCAGCAGTTATTTGCTGCCGCCGATGCCGGCTATGAAACCGCCGTGGTGGATGCGCCCTTGCTGTTTGAGGCCGGATTTGATACACTCTGTGACCATATCGTGGCGGTGATTGCTCCCTCCGACAAGCGACTGGCCCGCATCATGGCGCGAGACGGCATCATCGAAGAAGCGGCCCGCAAACGAATGGCGGCGCAACAGCCCGATGCATACTATACCCGTCAAGGAGTAACGGTGCTGCATAACGACGCCACTCCCGACGACCTGCGAGAGCAGGCAGAAGCTTTATGGCAGCGGATTGGCGGGTGGTCTCTATGACCGTTAAGCGCTGGCTTAGCGGCGGGATAGCACTTGTTCTGGTGGGGTTATCCTTTTTGCTGTTGTACCAAGCAGTAGACCGCTTTAACGAAAGCGCCTATCCTTTGGATTATGTAGAGACGGTCAGTCATGCCGCCGAGGAATACCATATTCCTCCGTCACTCATCTACGCCGTCATACACACCGAAAGTCACTTCCGCCCATCGGTAAGTTCCCATGCAGGTGCCGTGGGACTAATGCAAATCACCGATGACACCTATCGTTGGGCATTGCAACGAGCCAAGGTAGAGGACACCTACGATTCCAATGCCTTGCTGGATCCCGATACCAACATTCTCATCGGCACCTATATTCTACATCTTCTTAGGGAAGATTTCACCCAAATTGAAACCGTGCTGGCTGCCTATAACGCCGGCCAAGGGAAAGTGCATCAATGGCTTTCCGATCCCGCCTATTCTGCAGACGGAGTCACCTTGCAGCACATCCCCTATACCGAAACCGCTGATTATATCGACCGGGTGCTGTCCGCACAGGAACGATATCAGACGATATACAACATTCCGTAATCCAAAACTTTTGAAAGGTGGTTAATACTATGAGCGAAAACAAAGAAAAGACAGCAGGCGAACTGCTGCGTGAGAAACTGGTCTACAAACCTAAGAACGGCTTCTCCAAGCTGTCCGACACCGAACTGGCGGTAGTCAACGCTTACTGCGAGGGCTACAAAGCTTATTTGGACGCCTCTAAGACCGAGCGTGAGGCGGTGTCCTCTGCCATTGCGCTGGCCGAAGCCAAGGGTTTCGTGCCCTATACCCCCGGTATGCCCCTGAAGGCCGGTGACAAGGTGTATCTCAACAACCGCGGAAAGGCTCTGCTGATGGCGGTCATCGGTACTCGTCCCATCACCGACGGTGTCACCATCGCCGCCGCGCACGTGGACTCTCCTCGTCTGGATCTGAAGCCCGTGCCTCTGTATGAAGATAGCGAGTTCGCCTATTTCGATACCCGTTACTACGGCGGAATCAAGAAGTATCAGTGGACCGCTATCCCGCTGGCTCTGCATGGTGTCATCGTCCGCAAGGACGGCACCGCCGTTACCGTGAACGTAGGTGAAGAGGAGAATGATCCCGTGTTCTGCATCACCGACCTGCTGCCCCATCTGGGCGGCGAGCAAATGAAGCGCTCTGCCGGTGACGTGATCCGCGGTGATGACCTGAACCTGCTCATCGGCTCCCGTCCTCTGAAAGACGACGAGGGTTCTGAGGCAGTCAAGCTGAACATTCTGAATATTCTGTACGAGAAATACGGCATTGTGGAGGAGGACTTCCTCTCCGCCGAGTTGGAAATCGTTCCCACCTACAAGGCCAAGGACGTGGGCTTCGATCGCAGCCTTATCGGTGCCTACGGTCACGATGACCGCGTCTGCGCCTATCCCGCCGTCACCGCCATCATCGATGCCGGCACTCCCGCCTACACCGCCGTTACCATTCTGGCGGACAAGGAGGAAATCGGCTCTGAGGGCAACACCGGTATGAAGTCCGCCTTCCTGCGCTATTTTATCGACGATATTGCCGCCGCCTTCGGTGAGAAGGGCCACCACGTGCTGTCCAAGTCCATCTGCCTGTCGGCGGACGTGAACGCTGCGCTGGATCCCATCTATCCCGAGGTGATGGTCCGCTCTAATGCAGCTAAGCTCAACTACGGTGTTTGCATCACCAAGTACACCGGCGGTCGTGGCAAGGGCGGCACCAGCGATGCCGCTGCCGAGTATATGGCGCAGGTGCGTGCCATTCTGGACGAGAATGAGGTGCTGTGGCAGACCGGTGAGTTGGGTAAGGTCGAGGCCGGCGGCGGCGGTACCGTAGCTATGTATATCGCCAATCTGGATATCGACACTGTGGATTTAGGTGTGCCGGTGCTGAGCATGCACGCTCCCATGGAAATCGTCTCCAAGATTGACGTGTATATGGCTCACAAGGCGTTCCTCGCCACCATGAAGCGTAACTAATGCCCACGATACTGTATGAAGATCCCCATCTGTTGCTTTTGGAGAAACCGATGGGGATCTCCTCTCAAGACGGCGAGGGAGACTGTGTCCCCCGCCGATTGACGCAACGAGGATATCCGGTAAAAACGGTGCATCGTCTGGACAAGCCCACCGGCGGCGTAATGGCCTACGCCCGCACCGACAAAAGTGCGGCAGCCCTGTCTGCTTTAGTAGGAAAACACGACCGCTTTCAAAAGGAATATCTGGCGGTGGTGCAAGGATGCCCCGAAATGGCGGTGGGTGCCTACACCGACCTGCTGTATCACGATGTGCGACGCAACAAGTCCTACGTGGTGAACCGTCCTCGCAAAGGGGTGAAGGAAGCCAAACTGGATTACACCGTGCTGGAAACCATCACCACCGACGATGGGGTATTCTCCCTCGTCTGCGTACGGTTGCTCACGGGACGCACCCACCAGATACGGGTGCAGTTTGCCTCACGGAAGATGCCCCTGTACGGGGACAGCCGGTACGGTGGTGTCAAGGGCAGTACCTTGGGGCTGTGGAGTCATCGACTTACCCTCCCTCATCCCGTGACGGGAGAGACTCTCTCTGCTGAGAGTCTCCCCCCTATGGATTCAGCTCCTTGGTGTTTCTTTAAAAAACATAAAAAAGCCTGACCCTCACGGGTCAGGCTTTTGTTTTTTGTTCTGACAATTAGTCGGTCACAAAAGGAACCAGAGCAACCTGACGGGCACGCTTGATAGCGGTGGTCAGATCACGCTGATGACGGGCACAGGTGCCGGTCACACGACGAGGCAGAATCTTAGCGCGCTCAGACATGCAGCGGCGCAGACGAGCCACGTCCTTGTAATCGATGTAATCGATCTTGTCGACACAGAACTGGCACACCTTGCGGTGGCCCTTACGGCCGGGGCGCATGGGGCGCTCGGGTCTCTCGGTTCTTTCAGCCATGATAGAAAGGCCTCCTTTTCTCAATTTTCAGCCGATTAGCAGATCCCATCAAAAGGGCAGGTCCTCATCAGTGAGGATCTCCTCAAAATCACCGGCATTAGCGGTGGAGAAGGCGGGCTTCGCCTCGCTCATAACGGGGAACTGGGAATCGTAGCTGGGAGCTCCGCCGGCGTTGCCGCCCTTGGACTCACAGAAGAATGCGTTGTCGACCACGACGTCGAAAGCAGTACGCTGACTGCCGTCCTGCGCCGTGTACGTGCGGGTCTGCAGGCTGCCCTGCAACGCAATGCGCTGACCCTTGCGGAAGTAACGGGAAATAAACTCAGCCGTGCCGCGCCAAGCCGTGCAGGGGATGAAATCCACCTGACGCTCCTGATCTTTGGAGCGATAGGCACGATCCACCGCTACGCGGAAACTGGTGACGGACACACCGGTCTGGGTGGTCTTTAACTCGGGATCACCGGTCAAACGACCTATCAAACAGATAGTATTCACCGTTATCCCTCCTTAGTTGGCTTCCTTGCGGATCACCATAGAACGCAGCACGCCATCGGTAATACCGGCGCGACGCTCCAGCTCCGCGGGGAAGTCGGGACCGCTGACGAAGTTGTACAGGACGTAGTAGCCCTCAGCCTCGTCGTTGATCAAGTAGGCCAGCTTGCGCTTGCCCCACTCGTCGACCTCGCCCAGCTCAGCGTGCTTCTCGATCAGCTTGCTGAACTTCTCCTTCAGTGCGGTGACGCTCTCCTCACCCTGAGTCAGGGAGAAAATGAAAACGGCCTCGTAGGATGCTTTGATAGTGGGCATTGATTGCACCTCCTTATGGTCTAATGGCCTCCTCTCCGGGAAGAGGCAAGGATTTGTCCACAGTCGTGGACCATAGTAGTATAGCAGGTGTTCCGTCAATAGTCAAGAGGAAAAAGAAAAAATTACCGACTTTTTTCGTCACACCAGTCTTCCAGCATCACCCGACAGGAACGGGACATCTCCACGCTGAAATCGCTGTTCCACTTACGCTCACAGAAACGGCGGATCCATCCCTCGAATGCTTCTTGGGACAACCCTTCCTTCTTTACCAGCTGTACTGCGGTCTGTTCAGGCGTTTGCACCCGATACCCGTTCTCCTGCACCAATTCCTCCACCGCGTGGCGAGGCGGCTTGGGGCGACGTTTCTGTTGCTTGGTGGGATAGCCGAAGCAAAGCATGCACACCGGCACCACGTATTGAGGCAGATTCAGGAGTTCCTTGTGTATTTCATAGTTTTCGGTGATATCCCCGATGTAACAGGAGCCAATACCCAGGCTCTCCGCCGCCACCACGGTATTCTGGGCGGCAATAAGGGCGTCGGCGGCGGCTAACGTATAATCACCGTAAGAGGGCTTGCGCACCGCATCCACATAGGCGCAGAATACATCGTACCAACGGCGGTAATCGGCGCAGAACACCAGCACCAGCGGCGCCGTGGCGATAAAGGGCTGATTGTCGCAGGTGACACTCAGCCGCTGTTTCAGCGCCGGGTCGGTGATGTCCAGAATGGTGTACAGAGACATATTGCCGGCGGTGGGTGCCTGCAAGGCTGCTTCCAGTATCGCCTTCTTATGCACGGGGTCCACAGGACGCTCCTCATAGGCACGCACCGATTTACGCTCGTAGAGCGAGCGGATGATGTCGTTCATAAAATCACCTCAAAATAAAAGATGTGCTACCGGTATGATAGCACATCTTTTATATTTTTACAAGGTTGGAGCAGTCACTTGTTGCTCCGAGGGAGTGTTCTTTTTCCCGGTTACGCACAAGAAAATGCCTATGTAGAAAAGCACTTGCGCCGCCAACCGAATCCACGCCAAAGTGCTGGTAAGGGTCATATGGCTCAGTTGCACTTTCAGATAGGCAAAGCCGCCGTAATATACAAACTCGAGTATCCACACAAACGCCTGTAAGATTGCCATTACCAAGGCGCTCCATCGCAACAGATGACGGGTGCGACCCGCCATCAGCGAACCCACAAACAGCGCGGCAAGCGTCATAAGGATCAGGCAGGTACACAAAAAGGTGGGCCATCTCTGTTCCATCAACTGCAGGTACATAGGCAGAGAACTTATCATCGTAAAAATATTCAGTGCCAGTAATAAGCCAAACTCCACCGAGAGCAGCCAACGATTGAGCATACGCCCTTTCAGCAGATACACAAATACAGTCGCCGGCACCAGCATCGGCAGCAGGTAAATGAGCAGAGAATTGATCGCATAGCGCCAGTTCTGCATAATAGGAAACTCAAGAAAATCCAGGTCTACAATCAACATCACCAAATAAACTGCCGTGAAAGCGATGGCAACGCCGTTTTTCTTTTTATCCAAGAACATTCAGACCACTCCTTTTCCGGGACTCAGCCGCCGATATATCCCTCTCGCAACTCCACACTTACGGCAACGCCGTCCTCAAAGCGGATCTCATACCAAAGAGAATTGTCCAAACTAGGCGAGGAATCGTCCCGAATCCTATAAATCCCGGTAAAAACATTCTCTTCCAAATGGGGAAATTCTTCGTAAAACTCTCCATATCGCTCCACGATCTCGTCCACGGTACTGCCGATCACAAACCGATCGTTAAATGTAAAATGCGTGGGGTGATAATACCAAAACACCCCTACCGCCAACGCCAAAACAACAACAGCGCAAACCGAAATCAGGATTTTCTTTTTCATTTACCTTCCCCCTCACAAAAAACAAAAGATATGCTACCACTAGGATAGCATATCTTTGTGCGTTTTGCAAGTATTACAGCGTCAGGCTGGGTGCGGAATACACCCGGGCCGCCAGCTCCTGGTCCAGCAGATACAGGCTCTTAGGATCATCGCCGAAGAGTTTATACTTGCTGACCATCTTGTCGGCGTTCTCTTCCTCCTCCAGCTGCTCCTTGACAAACCAGTCCAGGAACTGCATGGTGCGGAAGTCACGGACATCGTAGGCAGCCTCATAGATGGTGTGGATCAGGGCGCTGACATAGCGCTCGTGTTTGGCACCCACCAGCAAGGGGCCCATAGGATCCGCAAACACCTCCGCCGGCTTATCTATGGCTTTTAGTTCCACAGGGATGCCGTTCTGCTGCAAATACCGCAAGAACAGCATAGCGTGATCCCGTTCCTCCTGCGCTTGTACGGTGTACCAATTGGCAAAGCCGTCCAGATCCTGCTCGGTGTAATAGTTGGCCATATCCAGATACAGATAGGCGCTGTAAAACTCCTTATTGATCTGATCGTTCAGCAGTTCTACCACTTTTTTGTCCAGCATAACGTGCACTTCCCTTCTCTATGTAGGGGCTTTGCGCCCCGATAATTAACCGAAATAACGGTTCAGCAGACCCTCGAAAGCCTTGCCGTGTCGAGCCTCATCACGAGCCATCTCGTGAACGGTGTCGTGGATGGCATCCAGACCCAGCTCCTTGGCGCGCTTGGCCAGCTCGAACTTACCCTCGGTGGCGCCGTTCTCGGCATCCACACGCATCTCCAGATTCTTCTTGGTGCTGTCGGTCAACACCTCGCCCAGCAGCTCCGCAAACTTAGCGGCGTGCTCCGCCTCTTCGTAAGCGGCCTTCTCCCAGTACAGGCCAATCTCGGGATAACCCTCGCGGTGAGCCACACGGGCCATGGCCAGATACATACCTACCTCGGAGCACTCGCCTGCAAAGTTGGAACGCAGACCTTCGATAATCTCGGGATCCACGCCCTGCGCTACGCCGACCACGTGCTCAGCGGCCCAGGCCTTGGGGCCGGACTGCTCCTTGAACTTCTCGGCGGTAACGCCGCAAACGGGGCAAACGTGGGGAGCCTCGTCCCCGTTGTGAACATAACCGCAAACAGAACATACAAACTTTTTCATTTTTCATTACCTCCAAAAATAATTTGTTAATTTGATGCGGTCGTAACTGACGACCCGCAGGCGGCACACCGACCGCTGAAATAGATCCCCTGATCCTCTACGGTGAACCCGTCCGGCATCAGGCGTTGCACCAATCCCTCGTTCAGCGGAAAATCGGCTATGGCGCCGCATCCCCGACAATGGAAGTGACCGTGTAATGCAATATCAGCATCGTAGTGCCGCTCTTCGGTGTCCATAGCCAATTCCTTGACCAAACCCGCCTTCACTAAGGCGTGAAGAGAATTATACACGGTGGTGCGGGAAAAGGTCGGGTGCTCCTTAACCAGAGCTTCGTACACCGTTTCCGCCGAAGGATGAATGCGATGATCGTACAAATACGCATACACAGCCATCCGCTGAGCCGTGGGGCGAACCCCTCTATCTCCCAACAAACGGGCTATATCGGTTTGTGTCATACGCTCCCTCCTTTTTGTAATCATTTCTTGTTTGTAATGATTACAAGCATATAATAAATGAATTTTTGCGTTTTGTCAATACCTTTTTCGAAAAAAGTTTGTAATGATTACAAAAAAATTGCGCCATCTATATAGACGGCGCAATTTGTATTATTCCTTAATAATGAAGTGACGAGCCAAACCATTCTCAGTCAGCACCGTGGGCTCTCCTACAATCAAAGGCTGAATGTAATGAAGCGCCGCAGGCAACACATCGTTGCCCGCCTCGTTGATCCATTCACGGGGCACGTACTTGATCTTATTGGCCACATCGCACACGGGAACGGTATCATACAAAGGCACATAGGGTGTCGCACGATCCACAATGGCACTGACACGACCGGTCTCCCCTGCCGCCGCCGCATTCACCGACACCACGCCCAACTGCTCTGCCTCGGTCAGGTCGGTCTCGGAGGCGATATGCGCGGCACAGCGCTGCAAAATATTCAGTTCCACCGAACGCACCTTACAGCCGATGCGCTCCCGCACCAACTCTTCCAAGCACTTTCCAATACCGGAGAGGTACTTATGACCGAAGTTATCTACCTTACCGGACTGGAAACTGTCCAGTCCTTCCAGTTCTACACCCTCAGATACCGCCACAACGACGGGGCGGGTTTTCTTCTGTGCCTCACGCACATCACTGATGAATCGGTCGGCAGTGAAATCCACCTCCGGCAGGTATACCAGATGAGGAGCATCACACCCATGCAGGCGAGGCAGTGCCGCCGAAGCAGTCAGCCAACCGGTGTCGCGACCCATAATCTCCACGATCAGCACGCTGTCCAGCTCGTACACGGTGCAGTCGCGGATCATCTCCCACATAGAGGTAGCTACAAACTTAGCCGCCGAGCCGTAACCGGGGGTATGATCCATCAGGCACAAGTCGTTGTCAATGGTCTTAGGCACACCCATCACACGAATCGGACTGCTCACCGAAGCAAAATAAGCCGACAACTTATCCACTGTGTCCATAGAATCATTGCCGCCAATATAAAAGAAAGCACCGATGTCGTGTTTTTCCAAGGTGGCGCGAATCTGCGCATACACCTCGGGCGCTTTCTCCACCGCGGGCAACTTGTAACGACAGGAACGCAGAGCTGCCGACGGGGTCTGCCGCAAGAGGGTATGCTCCTCTTCCGTATCCAGTTGTTCGTTGAGATTCACCAAGCGGTCGTTTAAGATACCTTCAATGCCGTTAAGAGAACCATACACCGTATCCACCGCATCCCACACGCGGGCCGCCCGGTAAACACCCAACAGCGACGCATTGATCACCGCGGTGGGACCGCCGGACTGTGCAACTACGATATTCATATTCATCCTCCCCAAATCATCAAACCAATTGTAATGTGTAAATCAACATCCACCAAGCAAGGCCGTAATAAGCCACCACCGCCACCAAATCATTGATGGTGGTAATCAGCGGACCCGACGCCACCGCAGGATCGATGCGCAATTTCTTAAATAACATCGGGATTATCGTACCTGTCAGGCCGGATACGGTCATAGCAATGATCATCGCCAATCCGATACAGCAGGAGGTGGAAAAAGCAAACAGTGGGTCATATCCCTGCAACAGCCAGATATACAGACCAATGATCGCCGCCGAAGCCGCACCTAACACGGATCCGTTGATGAAAGCAATACGCAGTTCCTTAAAAACCAGCAGTGCCGTATCTCGCGGGGATAATTGCTCGTCCATCAGCACGCGGATGGTCACCGCCAAGGACTGGGTGCCCACATTACCGGCCATAGACAGGGTCAGAGACTGGAAGCAGACAATCAAGGTTAGGCTACTCACCACATTCTCAAAAAGGCTCACCACCGCGGAAACGCCCAGCCCCAAAAACAACAACACGATAAGCCATGGAATACGCTTTCCCATACTGCGCAACAGCGGCTCTTTGAGATCTTCCTCCGCGGTCAGACCGGCCAGACGAGCGTAGTCCTCACCCATTTCCTCGTCCACCACTTCGATCAGTTCCTGAGCAGTAATGACGCCCAACAGTCGGCGGTCTTCTCCCAACACAGGAATGGAATCCTCAGAATAGTCTTTCAGCTGTTCAATACAGGACTCCACCGTCCAGTCGGCATAAACGTAGGGGTACGAGGTAGCTATAAGGTCTTCCAAAACCGCATCCTTCCGCGCCACAATCAAGTCTTTGAGATCAATAGCACCGTAGAAGGTTCCGTCTTCCTTCAGAGCGTACAAGGTACCGATATTATCGTTGTCCGCCGCCTGACGTACCAGTGACTTCATCGCTTGAGGAATGGTGGAATCCCGTCCCACCGCCACATAGTTGGTGGTCATACGGCTACCGATCCGATCATCCTCGTAGGAATCGATTAACTGGATATCCTCTGCCGCCTCGGGATCCATCAATCCCAGCAATTCCTGGCGTTTCTCTTCGTCCAGTTCTTCCAGTGCTTCCACCGCGTCGTCGGCGTCCATTCCTTCAATAACATCCGCCGCCAGTTCTGCGTCCAGTTCGCTGATGTAGTCGCCCACATCTTCCAAATAAGCAAACACGTCGCTCATTCGTTCCAGACCCAAAATGCGATACAGCCGCCGACGATCTGAGGGCGCTAACTGTTCCAGCAGATCCGCCAGATCGCTATCGTGATAGTCCTCCATCTCCTGCCGCAGTTCGGCGACGGGGCGACGGCTGCGCAGCAGTACGCTCAGTGCCTCCGTATGATCGGGATAGAAACCATCCTTCATCTCCAAAAATTCGATTTTCTCTTCAGACATAATAAGACCTCCTGTCCCATTCAGCAAAAGCCGTGATAAACAGGCGGTCTGTGGTCATCTTATCCGATACAAATCTTCGGGTGATACCCACAGATCGCAACACCGTATATGCATCTTCGAGGAGGAACGGGATTGTTCTCCATTAGTATCACCTTCCCTATCATTAGATTACTCAAATATTATAATAAATGGTATATTTTTTTGCAACCCCTGAGTGAAATTTTATAAAAAGAAAAAAATCAAAACTTTTTTCAAAAAAGGGTTGACTTTTGCAAACTTATTTGTTATTATAATGCCTGTTCCGAGCAACATACGGGGGTATAGCTCAACCGGGAGCGCGATACGCTCAAAGTTGAACCCCACCACATAATTTCATAAATAAAAACTTGACGAACCCCAATATGGGGGTATAGCTCAGCTGGGAGAGCGCTTGAATGGCATTCAAGAGGTCAGCGGTTCGATCCCGCTTATCTCCACCACTGGTTCGTCAAGTTTTATTTTTTTGCCCGCTCAAAATGAGTGGGTATTTTTTGTTTCAAAGTACTTTTTATTGGGCTCATAATGTGATATACTGTTTTTGTGAGGTGAGAAAAATGGAAAAGGAATTGGCTTTCAATAATCACAAATTCGAAAAAGCCGTTCGTGAATCTCTCAGAATCAAAGAGGCTCCCATTACTACTACATTAGCAAAAAACACTGAATTTCTTTGTCTTCTTGACTGTGAAATTTCAGATAGTGATTTTGACACCTTATATCAATTTGAAAACCTAGAGGGATTGATCATTGGAGAAACAAGCGGCACATTTGATCTTTGCCGTTTAACATCATTTAAAAAGCTCGCATATTTATCCATTCATGGTGGAGAATATTCCGTTATGGATATTCTTAATGTCAGTGCGTTACAAGAATTAAGATTATTAAAAAAGTTGGAATTCGTTGGCTTTAGAAATGTTGATTTAAATGGAATAGAAAAACTACAGCAGCTGGAAGCATTGGAAATCTTGTGGGGTATAACACTTGAAAATGCTGATTTGATAGGAACACTTAAAAACTTAAATAATTTGTTCTTGTGCGATATACAGGTGCCAAACTTGAACTTTATTACTCATTTAAATAAAGATGCTGAAATTTGTTTAGGAGATGTTGTCGTAGATGAACCTTTTGATATGAGGAAACTTGATTCTTTTACAAATTGCGAATGTGATTGCCGTCGAATCAACGGTGAAATATTATCCAATTTGCGAGGTAATTAAAATAGGTTGATAGCCGAACAGAGCGCAAATCACGCTCTGCTCTGCTTTTGCATTGACTTTTTACGCATTTGTCGGTATAATACTAAAAAACACGTCACCGGAGGCTGTGCGCCGTAGCGCCGAAAAGCCGGATTAGGTGTCCAAGTGAGCTCGGGTTATTGTGTACCACAATAGCCGGAGCCTTTTCTTTTTTAGGAGGTACTTATGAAACACACAAAGGTTACCCTTGTTCCCTTAACTGCCGACGATCGCGAGCAGTTTATCCTCGATAATCAATGGTCGTTTAAGTATGGCGCGCTGGAAGAATTTGGCGAGCGGGACGACCATATCGACGGTGACGGCGAGATCATTTCCCGCAAGACCATCGAGCGGTGCATTGACGATCCCAAAAGCGAAACCTATCGCATTGTGCTGGACGGCAGAAACGTCGGCGGTGTCATTTTGAAAATCGACAAAGAAACCAACCACAACGAACTGGAAATCCTGTTTGTTTCTCCCGAAGAGCATACCAAAGGCATCGGCTACGGCGCATGGCAGGCAGTGGAAGCCCTCCATCCCGAAACAGTTGTATGGGAAACCTGCACCCCGTATTTTGAAAAGCGCAACATTCATTTCTACGTCAATAAATGCGGCTTCCAAATCGACGAATTTTGGTGCGAGCATTTTCAATCTTCGCGCCACCCCAGCGACGAAGAACACGACCCCAACGAAGGCCCCGATGAAATGTTCCACTTTGTAAAGGTGATGAAATAAAACCAATCAACAAGAATGCAATTCTTCTTTTATTCAATTTCAATCATAGTTGCTTTCGATCTTTCAAACACTACATTGCCTGTTAGAAAATTTGATTATATCCAAAAAATGTTAAAGATTGAAATCGACATATTTCTATATATGTAAAAAAGCCGTACTGTAACAAACAGCACGGCTTTTCTCTTTATGTTTCGGAAATTGCTTCCTTACGGATACCAAACAGACGACGCAAAATACCGCTTACCAATTTTGGACTCTTCACGACCACTACACGCATACCTGTCTACCGCCTCCCCTATTTTCCACAGTAGAGAACACTGACAATCAGGGCAATCACCAGCAACGCCACCACAAACCGCGCCGGTAGCACCAAATAAGCCAAAAAGCCCAGCCCAAACGCAATCAGACACGGTTCTGTTCCGCACCGCCGTCGGCGACGTCGTCCCATAAAAATGCCCCCTTTGCTCCTCTGTGTCTGTTACCAGAGTATGCATCGGGGGTCCTTAGGGTGTCAATCTTTGGAAAAATACACAAGCAATATACCTGTTTTGAAAGAAATACACGCATCCTCTCCCGCACACTCATTGCTGACGCAGAGAGGATCATAGGGTGAGAGGGTATAGTCGGCCAGTTCATACACCGTATCGGTAATAAACAATCCCGTTACCTCTCCGCCAAAGGCGAACAGCGACACCTTCTCATCTTCACCTACCGGAAAAAGGTAACTGCCTGGCGTGAGCAAACAAATCTCATTTTGCTCATCCGCCATGGTGACCGCACAGCCGCGCCGAACATAATCCGCCGCTATAGTGATAGCTGCCTGTTGGTGATCCAGCCGACCTCCGGTGCACCCCAGCAGTAAAAACTCCCGATATCCTGCTTCATAACCAATCGCCATAGCCTGTGCTGTGTCGGTGACGTCCTTTTTCGTAGGCAAGGCAACTACCTTTACATCATCAGGAAGGCTGGGAACCGACATAGAATCAAAGTCTGCCACCAACACAGCGGGTTTGAGCCCCAAAACAGTAGCCAACTGCCAGCCACCGTCTGCGGCGATTATATAATCCTCCGGCATCAGGTAGCCGGACAAGATTATGGGGTCCCGAAAGGGGCCGGCAGAAATAATCACACAACGGCTCATACCTTTTCCCACTCCTTTATATCTTTAACCGCTTCGTACATAGTCACATAGCTCTCGTAGCGACTGGGAGCAATTTCTCCCTCGCCCACCGCCTGCCGAACGGCGCAACCGGGTTCCTTGTAGTGGGCACAACCGGAAAAACGGCAGTGACCTTCATAGGGAGCAAATTCACGGAAACAATCCGCCAGATCTTCCTTATAAATTGGTTCTACCTGCTCCAGATCCAACGACGAAAAACCGGGAGTATCCACTAAAAAGCCTTCCGCCATGTGGTATAGTGTAGCACTGCGTGTGGTATGTCGACCGCGTCCCAACTTTTGACTAATTTCACCAGTGGACAAGGACAAGGTAGGATCCAGTGCATTAAGCAAACTGCTCTTACCCACACCCGAGTTGCCCGCAAACACACTAATCTGCCCCGACAGACGGCGACGCAGCGCATCCAACGTATTCGGCTCGGTGGCGGACACGGTATAGCATTCCAAGCCCGTGGATCGATAAACAGTCTCCAACTCGGTGGGATCACCAAGATCGCTTTTGTTAATCACCACGAGGGGGGTAATACCTTTTTTCTCCGCTACGGCGATCATTTTATCCAGCACTAAGGTGTTGGTGCGGGGCTGACATACCGATGCCACCAATACCAACAGATCCAAATTGGCCACAGGCGGACGCACCAATACATTACGACGCGGCGCTACCGCTTCCAGCACGCCTTCCTCCCCCTCTTCCACAGTGATGGTGACCCGATCACCGGCGACGGGAGTAAGACCCTGACGGCGGAAAATGCCCCGAGCACGGCAGGTATAGACCGCATCGGCGGCCTCTACATAGTAGAAGCCGCCGATAGATTGTAAAATAATTCCTTGCAACTGCATTTCACTTATTCCCCAACAACATAAGAAGAATCATCACCGGGTAAGTGGCTGGTGTCACCACCCGAAACAGCCGACGATACGTCGCTGTCATCCGGGGTGGACACATCCGAAGGCTCCGACACGTCCGAAGGCTCCGATACATCCGAAGGCTCTGTGGTACCGGTAGTAGTGTCGCTAGTAGTGTCCGATGTACTCGTCTGAGTCGTAGTAGTCTCAGACGTGGTGGTATTTTCCGTCGTTGTGGTGGATTCAGTGGTAGTGGTAGATTCAGTGGTAGTGGTGGAATCATCGATGAAGTCGAAATACTGATCCGAAACTACCTTGCCCTCTTTTCCGTTTATCTTGAACAGAACATAATCTGTAAACTCGCTCTTGCCTGCCTTAGAAATGGTAACGCGTACTGCATAACTATCCTTAGGCACGTTAACATCAAAACTAATACTGCTCTTGTCCTGCGGGAGAAGCCCTTTGAACTGAGCGCTCAGTTCCGGATCCCGCGTACCGTCTACATACACCTCAAGATCTACAGCCGTCTTAACGTCCGGCAGGAATACATCCAACTTCACGTCTTGATAACCGGTGCTGACCGTGAGAATAATATTCACATCCGGCAACTGAGGAAGATTGTGATCAGGAGACACTGCCACAACCGTGTCCTTAGGAGCGGAAGCATTGACCTCTTCCACTTTGATCTTGTTCTTATCAAAGCCGGCATTCACCAGCATATCGATGGCGCTACCCACCTCCATATTGGTGACAATTGGCATCTCGATCGGATCCGTAGCCGGCTTACCGGAACTGATATACATCGTTACCTCGGAGCCATATTTCACCTTAGTACCGGGTTCGGGAGTCAGTCGGATTACCATCCCCTTGTTTACCGTCAAGTTGCTCTCTTCCGCTTCAACAACCGTAAAGCCGGCCTTCTCCAAACGGCTTCGCACCAGTTTGGCATTTTCACCGGGCGTCAAATCCGGAATAGTCGCCTCGCGGGCGCCTTTACTGATATATAGGATCAAATCGCCTTTCAGTTTGATCTTGCTCTTGGGAGAAGGATCCTGATTATATACGTAGCCGTTTTCGTACTCAGCGTTATAACCATACTCAATCTTAATGGTGTATTTATCCTTGTTAGGATGGGTACCGATCTCTTCACTGTAATTGATGCCAATGAAATTGTCGACCAGAATTTCTTCCTTCTGCTTGTTCATCATACGGCTGAAAACAATCGCAAATACAATGGCTGCAACCATAACCACGGCCGCCACGATACTCAAAATAGCCACTACGGAAATCTTGCTACGGCCTTCCTCTTCCTCTTCGTCCTCCGGCATCACCAATTCAGAGTCGTTGCCGCGCACGCGGGTGATGGCATCCACATAACGCGTGGGGGTCTCATCCGTCAGATAGGTATATTCGAACTTAATAGAAGGATTTCGCTTGAACTCATCGATGTCGTTGAGCATCTCCGCCGCAGACTGATACCGCTTGGCAGCATCCTTCTGCATCGCTTTCATGGTGATCTGCTCCAAACCCTCCGGCAACTCCTCGTTGATCTCGTGAGGCAGTGTGGGCTCGGTCTGCATCTGCATAATCGCAACCGACACCGCATTGTCCGCCTCAAAGGGCAGTTTCCCGGTCAGCATCTCGTACAACATAATGCCTACGGAATACAGATCTGCCTTCTCATCGGTGATTTCGCCGCGGGCCTGCTCAGGGCTGATGTAATGCACCGAACCGATAGCCTTATTATCCCCCACGGCGGTGACCCGCAGCTCGCTACGAGTCAGACGGGCAATGCCGAAGTCTGTCACCTTGATGGTACCGTCAGACAGAAGCATAATGTTCTGGGGTTTGATATCCCGATGAACAATGCCCTTGTCGTGAGCGTGCTGCAACGCGCGCAGGATCTGCACGGTGAAGTGCACCGCCTCTTTCCAGCGAATGTCCTTACGCTGATCCAGATACTCCTTGAGAGAGATGCCATCGATATACTCCATCACAATGTACTGGAGACGCTCACCGAAGCCCACATCCAGCACCTTGACAATGTTAGGATGATTCAGAATGGCGATGGCCTTGGATTCATTGCGGAAGCGACGCACAAACTCCTCGTTAGTCAAAAACTCGTCCCGCAAAATCTTTACAGCCACGATGCGGTCATCGATGTTATCGTAAGCTTTATAGACATAGGCCATACCACCGACACCGATCAACTCACGCATTTCATAGCGCCCGTCCAGACGCTTGCCCAAATACTTATCCATATCGTTCAGTCCTCAACTTTCTATCTATTCTACGACCATCGCATCAGTCGATATCCATCAATACTACGGTAATATTATCCGCGCCGCCGTCATCCAAAGCGGCACGTACAAGAGCGGCCATAGCCTCGTCCGCAGGCAATGCTAATAAATCACAGATCTGTTCACCACGCACCTCGTTAGTTAAGCCATCGGTACACAGCAGGAGACGATCCCCTTCGCGCAGATCCAGTTCATCGTATTCTCCTGACTCGTCAAGGCGCACACCCAAGGCACGGGTAATGAAGTTGCGACGAGGATGAGAACGGGCCTCTTCCTCCGTGATCTGTCCCCGTTCGATGAGTTCCTGCACCACCGAATGGTCACGGGTCACCGCCGACAACTGTCCGTCTCTAAGCAAATACAGACGGCTATCACCCACGTGGGATATGTACGCCTTTCGTCCGCAGGTGATCACTGCTACCACTGTGGTGCCCATACCGGAGAGCTCCTCCTGCTGCTGAGCTCGCTCGTAAATTCCCACGTTTGCCGTATTCATTGCGCTAGCCAGCAGATGCTCGGCAAAATGACCGCCGCTATCCTCACGGAATCCGTCACGGATGCGGGAACCAATCACCTCCACCGCAATTTTACTGGCGATGTTGCCGCCGTTGGCACCACCCATACCGTCGCACACGACAGCATATTGGGCAGTTCTGCTCAGCGTGCCATATTCCAGTGCGTCCTGATTATTCTCCCGCACTAAACCGATGTGCGTCTGTCCAATCACATTCATGGGTATGCCTCCTTTCTTCCCTCGTCGGGATCGGGTTGTTGCTCCTGCCGCCGAAGCTGACCGCAGGATGCATTGATATCCGCACCTAAGGTGCGGCGTACGGTTACGTTAATGCCTTTTCTCTCTAATATATCCATAAAAGCACGGATACGCGCTTTGGAACTTCGTTTTTGATTCTTTCCTTCCACCGCATTTACGGGAATCAAGTTAACGTGACACAGCATCCCCTGTAAGCGTGAGGCCAACTCCTCCGCACAAGCGTCGGAATCGTTAAGACCATCGATCATGGCGTACTCAAAGGAGATGCGCCGACCGGTAGCGGCGATATAATCACGACACGCCCGAAGCAACTCCTCGATGGGCCAACGATGGTTGACCGGCATGGACAAGGAACGAATGCGATCGTTGGGAGCATGTAAGGAAATCGATAGTGTAAGAGGGATCTGCTCCTTCATCAAGCGATAGATGCCCGGCACCACGCCGCAAGTGGAAAGTGAAATATGACGCATACCGATATGGACGCCCCCCTCTTCTCCCAGTAAGTGCAGAAACCGCACCACCTGCTCGTAATTGTCCAGCGGCTCTCCCATACCCATCAGCACGATGGAGGATACCCGCACACCGGTATCTTGTTGCGCCGCTTCGATCTGGGCCACCATCTCCGCCGCCGATAGATTACGGATGAAACCGCCCATGGCCGTAGCGCAAAAGGTGCATCCCATCTTACAGCCCACCTGTGTGGACAGGCATTGACTCCACCCGTGCTTATACTGCATCAGCACCGACTCCACCGTCTCTCCGTCATCCAGACGAAACAGATATTTAACGGTGCCGTCGATTTGGGATACCAGTTTACGCACAATAGTGACGCCCGGCACGGTATACAGTTGCGCCAATTCCTGCCGCAAATCCTTGGGCAGATTGGTCATCTGCTCAAAGTCGGTCACTCCCCGATCCAACCATTGGCGGATCTGGGTGGCACGAAAGGCGGGATAGCCCTTTTCTTTCAGTTGTGCCGCCAGTTCTTCCGCGGGCAGCGAGCGCAAATCAACAGTAGACAAACCGACACCTCATTGGTTAACAGAATCTTTCACGAATCCGGCGATATAAAAGCCATCGGAGCCATGAAGATGGGGAAACAATGTGATTTCATGAGAGGGCGCTAAGCCCGATGCGGCAAAGCAAACCTCCAAGGGTAATATGCGGGGACTAAACTCAGGGTGAGCCGCCAGGAAAGCGGCGGTCACCTGCTCGTTTTCCTCCAAGCGCAGGGTGCAGGTAGAATATTGCAACACACCACCGGGCCGCACCATCGCCGCCCCCTGCTCCAGTATTTTCAGTTGCAAAGCAGGCAGGTCAGAAAAAGACTCTCCTTGTTTGTATCGAATCTCAGGTTTTCGGCGGATGACCCCCATACCCGAGCAAGGAACGTCGCACAGCACCCGATCGAAGGCGCTCAGTTCCTCCGCCGATGGCGGTTGGGACGCATCTCGAAGGTGCACTCGTATGCACGTGGCACCGTAATGCTCCACCCGATCAGACAGAGCCCGACACTTATGATCGTGGATATCTCCAGCCAGCACCTCGCCGCGATTGCCCATATACTGGGTCACCGTCATCGTCTTACCGCCGGGAGCAGCGCATAGATCGGCGATTTTTTCATCGGGTCGCGCTCCCAAGGCTAAGCAGCTCCACTGGGAAGCCACATCCTGAAAATAGTAATGAGTCTCCAATTCCTTCGGTAAGGTATGTAATGCCGAGGCCGGTGAAATACAATAGGCATTGGGTAATCCTTCTACCGCCCGACAGGTGATGCCCTGAGCTTCCATGCGTTCGCGTAGCTGCTCTGCAGTGGTTTTTAATGTGTTCACCCGAATATAGGACGGCGGTGCATTGTTGAGATGAGCCAGCAAACCCTGCATCGTCTCTTCCCCATAAGCATCCCGCCAAGCGCGAATCCACGCACGAGGCAAAGAATAGCGAATCTCCAACCCTTTATCCGTCTTCGGCAATCCTGCCAACAGCTTGTCTGCCTCGGCACTCACGCGACGCAACACGCCGTTAACAAAGCCGGACAACCGACCCACACCAAAAGAGCGAGTCTGTCGCACCGCTTCATTAATAGCGGCAAAGGGAGGAATCTTATCCATATACACCAGCTGATAGACACCCACCCGCAAGATCTCGCGGATGGTGGTATCCATCATTTTCACCGGTGTAGTTGAGGTCTTATTCAGTAAATAATCCAGGGTCAGACGGCGCTCGGTCACCCCGTATATTAGACGGGACGACAGGGCACGGTCCTGAGCAGCCAACGGTGTTTTGGACAGCAGTTCTTCCACCACGATGTTGGAATAACCACCCTCCTCCTGCACACAAAGCAGGGCCTTGACCGCCCCGTCGCGGGCGTTCATCGATTACGGCGGCCTCTGCCGGAAACCAGCAGAATCAGCCGCAACAGACTCATCGCTGACACCAGAAGCGCAGCCACGTAAGTCAAAGCCGCCGCAGTCAGCACCTTCTTGACCCCTTGTATCTCTTCGGTGGTGAAGCGACCGCTGTTTTCCAGCGCCACCACCGCTCGGTTGGAGGCATTAAACTCCACCGGCAGGGTCACCAACTGGAACAAGGTCGCCACACTGAACAAGGCGATACCGATATAGGCCAACATTTCCACACTCAGCAGAATACCCGCCAAGATAAGAATCGGGGATAAACGGGAAGCAAAATTGGTAACGGGCACCATATTGGTGCGCAGTTTAACAGGGGCATAACCCTCAGCGTGTTGCAAAGCGTGACCCGTCTCATGAGCTGCCACCCCCACCGCCGCAATGGTGGACTGTCCGTACACCTCTGAGGAAAGGCGGATGGTGTTGTTGCGGGGGTCGTAATGGTCGCTGAGCGATCCTGCAACCGCTTCCAGTTCGGTGGAAATACCGTTTGCCTGCTGAATATACTTACTGGCGGCAGCACCGGTCATACCGCACCTCACTGCCATACGGCTGTACTTAGCAAAGGTGGACTTGACCCGCACCTGTGCCCAAACAGAAATGAGCAAAGCGGGCACCACCAGAACGAGATACCAATAATCCATATAGAAAAAAGGCATTGACACAGCGTCCTTTCTTATTAACCCAGTTGTGTACCGACTTCAATGGGATGACCGCAGAGATAGTCAGCCGCCGCCATCCGACGGGACCCTTCCATCTGGATCTCCTCTAAAATCAGCGTATTTCCGTCGCCGCAGGCCACCGTCAAAGGACGGCATTCCACTACGGTTCCGGGGGATGCCGCGGTGGGGCCGCCAACGCGGGAGACAAACACCTTCATACATTTGCCACCCACACAGCAGGTAGCCACAGGCCAAGGATTCATTCCACGCACCTGATTGTGTAGGATGCGGGCCGATTTTTTCCAATCCAAGGGGCACATGCTCTTGTTCAGCATCGAAGCGTAGCAAGCCCCCTCTTCCGGCTGAGGAGTGGGAGTCAAGGTGCCCGCAGCCAGTTCTTTAAGCGTGCGGGAGAGAAGCTCTGCCCCATCCGCTGCCAACAGGTCAAATAACTCACCGCCGGTGACAGTTTCATCCAGAGGACGAGAAAGAGTCAACAGCATAGCGCCGGTATCCACACCCTCATCCAGCAACATAGTAGTAACACCCGCCTCAGCGTCACCGTTGAGCACCGCCCATTGGACGGGAGCCGCACCACGGTAACGGGGCAGCAAAGAGCCGTGAACATTGATGCATCCACAGGGGGTGAGGTTCAAAATAGCGGCAGGTAAAATCTTACCGTAGGCCACCACAATAATGGCGTCCGCCTGTTCCTGCGCCAATCGCTGATAAGTCTCCTCCGTACGCATAGAAGCAGGCTGATACACCGGTAAATCGTGTGCTAAGGCGCACACCTTTACAGCCGGTGGGGTGAGGATCTGCTTGCGTCCTACCGGCTTATCAGGTTGCGTGACGACCAGCGATACCGTGTGTCCGTCCGCCAGCAACCGCTCCAAACTGGGTACGGCAAAATCCGGTGTACCCATAAAGATCAGTTTCATATCCGTACCCATCCTTTCCTCTATGTTTACGCCAACTCGTCGGGAGCCAGCATCCGATCCACCTTGGACTTAAACAGAACACCGTCCAGATGATCGCATTCGTGGTCAGCGCACTGAGCGGCCAACCCGTCCACCGTGATGATGAAATATTTGCCGTCCCGATTCTGAGCCTGTAATTTCACCGTGGCAGGACGGTGGATCATCCCATACTCACCAGGGCTGGACAAGCAACCCTCCACACATTCCTGCTCGCCACGACGCTCCAAGATAGTGGGATTGACACACTCTTTGAGTCCGTTTCCAGTGTCCATAATAAACACACGGCGCTGTACCCCTATCTGAGGGGCAGCCAAGCCTACGCCGCCTGATTTGATCAACGTATCCGCCATATCATCCAACAGCATCCACAGCCGCTGATCAAATTTTTCCACAGGCTTGCACACTTTATGCAAAATAGGTTCTTCATCGGTTAAAATGGTCCGAATTGCCATATTCAGACTCCTTTCTCCACAGCATCAAAGTATCGATGCCGGATTAACATCTACATAGACTGTAACGCCCCGTCCCGCCGCATCCGCATGAATGGTGTGCAACAGTTCCCGCACCATATCCCGCATCGCTTTGGTATTGCGTGCCTTAACCAGCATCTTATATCGATACTTGCCTGCCACCCGCACCACAGCCGCCGGCGTGGGATCCAGCGCAATAAGCGGAAGAGACGCATTCTCCTCTTGTGTGGCGGCGGTATGCAGCAATTGCAGCATCCGCTCCGCCGCCGCCCGCACTCGTTGCTCTTGCTGACCCGTAAAGCCAAACAAAAACAAATCCGCATAGGGCGGATAATGCATCAACCGCCGCGAGGTAATTTCTAAATTATAAAAACCAATATAATCCTGCCGCGCCGCCAGCTCCATCACCGGGTTGTCGGGAGTGTAGGTCTGTACCACCGCCAACCCCTGCTCCTGACGGCGACCGGCACGACCGATCACCTGGGTCAGCAGGGCAAAGGTGGTCTCATAGCTGCGGTAATCATCGCTATACAGCGACTGATCCGCTGACAACACCCCCACCAGACCTACCTGAGGGAAATCCAGTCCCTTTGCCACCATCTGAGTACCGATCATAATGCGGTATTTTCCTTCGGCAAAGGCACGGAACTTCTCCTCATAGGAGGTACGGGACATGGTCGTGTCCGTATCCATTCGGAGCACGGGGATATCGGGGAATATCTGCGCCAGTTCCTCCTCCACCAGCTGGGTGCCGAGGCCGGCGTAACGAATCTTATCCGATCCGCAGGCAGGGCACTTATCGGGGGCGCGCTGACTGTGCCCGCAATAATGGCACATCAGCCGATTGTTGGCGCGATGATAAGTCAGCGAAATGCTGCACGAAGGGCAGGTAAGCACCTGACCGCAAGAACGGCAGGATACGTTAGTATGAAACCCTCGTCGGTTGAGCAGCAGAATGATCTGCTTATCTTCTTCCAAACAGGTCTTCATCCGTTCCAGCAGGGTGGGACCCAACACCGAGTCGCCGATCTCCTCCTGTCGCAGATCCACCACCTCCACCGTGGGAAGCTGTGCCTCACCGTAACGGTGGGTCAGCTCCACTAAGGTGTAGCGACCGCTGACAGCAGCATAATAACTCTCCACAGAGGGGGTTGCCGAAGTAAGCAACAGCAACGCCTTGTGATGGGCGCAACGGAATCGGGCAATATCCCGCGCGTGATAGCGGGGATTGGACTCGGATTTGTAGGTGTGTTCCTGCTCCTCGTCCATGACAATGAGACCCAGCTCCTCGCAGGGGGCAAACACCGCCGAACGGGTACCCACTACAATACGAGCCTCTCCCCTCTTGATGCGCTTCCATTCATCCATCCGCTCGCCGATGGACAGACTGCTGTGCAGTACCGCCACCAGACGGCCGTATTTTTGAAGAAACAGTGTCATCATCTGAGGGGTCAGGGATATTTCGGGCACTAGCACGATGACCTGACGGCCATCCTCCAACACCTTATCAATCAAATTCATATACACAGCGGTCTTACCACTGCCGGTGACTCCGTACAGTAGTGCTGCCGCTGCATTCTCGGCGCTATACAATGCATACAAGCGATCAAAGGCTACCTGCTGCTCATCATTAAGCCGCTGTGATCGTATGACCGTATTCTTATCAGAGCGAACATAAGGAGAGCGGAGCACCTCCGCATTGTAGATTTGCACCAGTTCCTTGCGAGCCAAAGCGGTCACCACCGCCGGCGTAACACCGGAAAAATAGCACACCTCTTTCACCGAGGCAGCGCCCACATCCTCTAACAGGGACAGCACCGCCTTCTGTTTAGCGGTCAAAGAGGGCTCCGACACATCGGGATCACGAGGCAATAGCCGCACGGTACGCACCGTGGCATCCCCCGCCTGGCGAAAACCGTCCTCGGAGCGAATTAGAACGCCCAACTCCAACAAATGACGCAGAGCGGGAGTGTTCTCCTCCATTCCCAAGCGTTTAAGCAGCACCTCTTGCTCCACGCCACCGGCATATTTCGCCACAAAAAACAGCATCTGCCGCTCATTGGGCGTAAGGGTGTCCAACACCTCGGGAGCCACGTCCATAGCAGGACGAATCATCGGCTTTATTTGCCAGTATAGACCCGTGGGCAGCATAGCCCGCACCGCGTCAAACAAGGTGCAGAAAGTACGCTCCTGCATAAACTGGGCCAGTGCTATCATCTCGGGGCTAAGCAACGGCTGAGGATCCAACACGGAAGAAACCGCTTTGAGTCCCGCCGTTTTCTCTTGCTCCAGCACCGCCATCACTAACCCCTGACGAACACGATTGCCACCGCCAAAGGGAACCAGCACCCGCACCCCCACCTGCGGCTTGCCGCATGCGGCAGGCCACAAATAAGAGTACAGCTTATCGAAGGAAAAAGCGGCCTGCTCCACAGCGATACGCACCACAGTTGTTGCAGACATCTCTCTCCCCCCTTTTCTTTCCTTGGCTGTGATTAGTCTTCGTCGTTAATAACCACCAGAGAGCAATCTCCGGCCTTGAAATCCTTGATGGCCAGACTCACGGTCTTATCTATCAGAATCTCCTTGTTGTTCTCCGCCTCTTCGGCAATTTGACGGGCACGCTTAGCCACGCCTACCACCACCGCATAACGGCTGTTCTTGCCCTGCAACTCTTCAATATCATTGGGTGCTAACATCTTTCAGTACCTCCAAAATAGAATTTTCCATACGGGAATAACGCATACTTTCAGCATCAATGATGGTGTTGATCCGCGCCGTAGCCAGATCCACCTCATCGTTGAGCACAACATATTGATAACGGAAGGCCCGCGCCAACTCATACTGCGCGGTTTTCAGCCGTCCGCGGATCACCTCTTCGGTCTCGGTACCACGTCCGCGCAGGCGGCGCTCCAACTCCTCAACCGAAGGAATGGTGATAAAGACAGAGACCAGATCCGAACGGTGATCCATCACCTTCTCGGCGCCCTGCACCTCGATCTCCAAGATAACATTCTTACCCTCGCTGAGCAACCGACGGATAGGTGCCTCCGGGGTTCCGTAGTAATTGCCGTTGTATTCGGCATATTCTAAGAAACCATCCTCTTGAATGACCTTTTCGAACTCCTCACGAGTGCAGAAATAATAATGCACGCCGTCAACCTCACCAGGGCGTGGCTGACGAGTGGTCATAGATACAGACAGTACCGTGTCATCCCGTTGAGATAACAAGTTCTTCACAATGGTACCCTTACCTGAGCCGGAGGGACCGGAAAGAGCAATCAGCAAACCTTTCCTATTGTTCATCGGTATCCTCCTCTCCGTCATCGGTCATACGATTGGCCACCGTCTCCGGCTGTACCGCAGATAGAATAACGTGCTCACTATCCATCACCAGCACCGCGCGGGTGCGGCGACCATAAGTAGCATCAATTAAGGTTCCTCGATCCTTGGCATCTTGAATAATACGCTTGATAGGGGCGGATTCGGGGCTGACGATAGCGATAAGTCGTCCCGCCGCCACCATATTGCCGAAGCCTATGTTAATCAGTTTCATTGGTTTCCTCCCGCGCCTTACTCAATATTCTGAATCTGCTCACGGATCTTCTCAATCTCCGCCTTGATATCCACCACAATACGAGTCAGATCCAAGGCACTGCACTTGGAGCCGATGGTGTTGGTCTCGCGGTTGATCTCCTGCACCAGAAAGTCCAGTTTACGACCAATAGCCTCGTTGCTGTCCATAAACTTCTCCAACTGATCCAAATGACTGCGCAGACGCACCGTCTCCTCCGCCACCGCTACCTTATCGGCATACACGGCAGCCTCGTTAAGCAGACGCGCCTCATCCACAGGCACACCTGCCAGTAACTCGCGCATACGATTCTCCACTTTCTCCATATGCTCACGCACCGTTTCGGGAGAACGGCGTTCCACCACTTCCACAGCCTCACGGATAGTGGCCGCACGGGCCAGCACATCCTCCCGCATACGAGCACCCTCCACCTGACGCATAGTCACGAAGCGATCCAGTGCTTCATCAGTGACCTGACGCACCGCTGTCCACACAGCCTCCTCGTCCATCTCCGCTTGACGGATGGTCAGGATATCGGGATAGCGGGATAACACCGTAGCGGACACGTCCTCCCGCAAGTCATAACGCTGAGCCAACTCACGCAGGGCAGTGAGATATCCCTCTGCCAAGCCATGGTCCACCACCACCTCGCTGCCTACGGTCTCCACGGTGTGGATCTGTACATACACATCCACCTTACCGCGACTGACCCGCTGTTGCAGATAGGTTTTGAGCTTATCGTCCAAGAAGCCGTAACCACGGGGTAAACGGGAAGAATATTCGTAAAAACGGTGATTCACAGACTTGATCTCTACTACAACGGAGTAGCCGTCAATGGTGGCTTGGCTACGCCCATAACCAGTCATACTGCGGATCATATTCTCACTCTCCTATTCATATCGCCTAATACACCTATTTTTAGTCACCGTACATTATACCAGTATATCGTGTCAAAGTCAAGAAAAAGGACAACAAAAAACATATAGTAATATAATCATAACCACCGGCCGTGCCGGTGGTTTGCACAGCCCCCTTAGGGCATAATGCCGGCTGGGCCTATAGGCCCGCCGAAAGGTTTGCCAACCGCAACTCTTTCACCGGCTGCCCCTAAAGGGGCCGTGTTTTAGCCTTC
>JAZNJO010000005.1:0-15775 GCA_045578085.1 Acutalibacteraceae bacterium
TGAGGGAGAGATAACGAAACTTCATTTTCTGCCCCTTTCCTCTCTCCCTCCGTCAAAAATCAAAGATTTTTGCCACCTCCCTCGTCAGAGGGAGGCAAGCATAGTTTCTACTTTCCTTTGTAGCAAGGTACTCTTTTGCTCATCGCTAAAGCTCTATCCAACCACGCGACTATCGCGTGGTTTTCGTTTACAAAAAGAAAGCGCTCCGCAGGGAGCGCTTTTCTAAAAACTTATTCTTCCACGACGAAGAGCACGTTGTCCATCTCCGACAAGGTGCGGAGAATGGGGACCTGATCCTTCTGGTCGGTGGGGATGATAAGGGCGAGTCCCACCGCACCGTTGAGTCCGCTCTTGGGGGCGGTGATGTCAGGGTGTTTCATGGTGGGGTAGAGGTGCTGAATGGCCGCCACGGTGGCGGTAACCTGTTTGGCGTCCTCCAACTCCAAGTAGAAGTGGAGTTGGTTTTTCTTACCTACCTCCAGACGGGTAAGCAGGGTAGCGGTGACGATGGTGATGATCGTGGCGATCAGAGCGCCTACGTAGAAGCCATAGCCCAATGCAATGCCGATGGTGGCGGTGCACCACACGCCGGCGGCGGTGGTCAGACCGGTGATGACCGACTGGTTGCGGATCATAATGGTGCCCGCCCCGAGGAAACCGATGCCGGAGATGACCTGCGCGGCGATGCGGGAGACGTTTTCGGCAGGATTAAAGCGCAACAGATACAGACCCACCAGCGCGGTCATACAGGCGCCCAGACACACCAGCACGTGGGTGCGCATACCCGCCGCACGACCGTGGCGGCCGCGTTCCATGCCGATTAGACCGCCCATAACGAGGGCCAGCACCAGCCGTACCGACACCGAGACGTAGTTAAAGTCGGTGAGCACTTGGATGGCTTGTTTCATAAAGTCCATAGATGGTTGCTCCTTTCTTTGAGGTCGAGAATGCAAAAAAAAGACACCACGACGGGTGTCCCCCTACCTCAAATTCATTGTATTCCGTAAAGTGATAACATAGTATACCAAATATGAAAGAGTTTGTCAAATGGTTCGACCGTATATCATATTTTCATCCTTTCGTACATATAGGTGTAGTGAAACACGCGGATGAGGTGATGAGGATGAAAGGTGTAGTGGAAGAACGCGCGGTGGAGTTGGGGGAGTACATCCTGCAAAACAAAGCCACGGTGCGGGCGGCTGCCAAGCGATTTCAGATCAGTAAGAGCACCGTACATAAGGATGTGTCCGAGCGGTTGCAGGTGGTGAACCCGTGGCTGTATAGACAGGTGCGCCACGTGCTGGAGGTCAATAAGGCGCAGCGGCATATTCGGGGCGGTCAGGCCACCCGACGGAAATATAAAGGCGAACCGTAAAAAGGCACCCATCCGCGAGGATGGGTGCCTTTATTTGTCTACATTTCCTTTTTGATCTTGTCCAGCGCCCCTTTTTCCAAACGGCTCACCTGCGCCTGAGAGATGCCGATCTCGGCGGACACCTCTACCTGGGTCATCCCTTTGAAAAAGCGTAGGTTGAGGATCTTTTTCTCCCGTGGGGAGAGGGCGGCGATGGCGTCTTTGAGGGCGATCTCTTCCAGCCAGTTCTTGTCGTCGTCCCGATCGCCCACCTGATCCATCACGTAGATGGTGTCGCCTCCGTCGTTGTAGATGGGCTCGTACAGGCTCACGGGATCTACGATGGCCTCCAGCGCCAGTACCACTTCTTCTCGGGGCAGTTCCAGTCGTTGGGCAATCTCCTCCACAGTGGGCTCTCGATGAAGCTGGGCCAGCAGCTGCTCCTTGGCCTGCATAGCCCGATAGGCAGTGTCCCGCATAGAGCGGCTGATGCGGATGGCGTTGTTATCCCGCAGATAGCGGCGAATCTCGCCGATGATCATAGGCACCGCGTAGGTGGAGAAGCGAACGTTTTGCGAAAGATCGAAGTTGTCAATGGATTTGATGAGTCCGATGCATCCCACCTGGAATAGGTCGTCGGGGTTTTCTCCTCGACCTGCGAAGCGTTGCACCACGCTGAGTACCAGCCGTAGATTGCCCTGCACCAGCTGTTCTCGTGCGGTGCGGTCGCCCTGTTGCATCTGTCGCAGCAGGCGGATCTTCTCCGCCTCGGTGAGTACGGTGAGGGAGGCGGTGTTCACGCCGCAGATCTCCACCTTGTTGTACATAATCCATCCCGTCCTTTCTCTTTTGAGTATGGACGGGGTGGGGGACATTCATACGGACGAAAAGGCGGATAAAAAACAAAAAAGTCCTCGGCATCAGCCGAAGACTCTTTGTTACGTCATTGTGGAATTACACCGCACGGGTGACCTTTCCGGAACGCAGGCAGCGGGTGCAGGCGTATACACGCTTGGGGGAACCGTCAACGATCGCCTTGACACGGCGGATGTTGGCCTTCCAAGCACGGTTGGACCGTCTGTGAGAGTGAGAAACACGGATACCGAAGGTAACGCACTTGCCGCAGTAATCACATTTTGCCATTGTTCTGCACCTCCTTTTGTTACGTCGGTCGGCAGACCGAATCAAGCATAGTTTATGCAGGGGCATAGTACCCCCACAAAGCAACGGGACTAGTTTAGCAGATAATTGCAAAAAAATCAAGTGTTTTTTACAAGGTTTCCGAAAAAACTTTTGATTTTTTGAATTAAGGCTTTGTGAGGGGGGCTTTTTCCTTTCTTTTTTCACTTTTCGCACAAACCTCTTGTATTTTCTTTTTATATTTGGTAAAATAACTTAAATATAAATTACTATGGCGTGGTGTGCGCATCACAGAACGGAGGATGGCTGTGCTTTTATACTTTATGAACAACCGAGAGAGCATGGAAACGGTGGATGTGTTTCTGATGCTGTTCTCTTACGGCGTGCTTCTGCTGGTGATGCTGCCGATCCACGAGTTTGCCCACGGCTTTGTGGCGCATCTGTGCGGCGACGACACCGCCAAGTGGCACGGGCGTCTGTCCTTGGACCCCTTTCGTCATCTGGATCTGTGGGGGTCGCTGATGATGCTCACCATCGGCATCGGCTATGCCAAGCCCGTGCCGGTCAACACCCGCAACCTGCGCAATTATAAGCGGGACACCTTGCTGGTGTCGCTGGCGGGCCCCGCCTCCAACCTGCTGATGGCCTACGTGTCGGTGCTCATCTTCCGCATCTGCTACGTGTTCGTGTCGGATGGAGAGGTGCTGTTCTGGCTGTGGATGACGCTGGTGAATATCATCGCCTCGGTGAATATTTCCCTGTTGGTGTTCAACCTGCTCCCCATTCCGCCCTTGGACGGCAGTCGGCTGTGGAGCCGCTTGCTCCCCACCAAGTGGGGGGTGGCCTTGGAACAGTACAGCCGTTACATCACCATCGGCTTGTTTGTGGCGGTGTTTGCGGGTCTGCTGGACGGGCCCCTGTCCTTGCTGAACA
This sequence comes from Acutalibacteraceae bacterium, assembly GCA_045578085.1. GTDB lineage: Bacteria > Bacillota > Clostridia > Oscillospirales > Acutalibacteraceae > UBA5905. The sequence goes on from JAZNJO010000005.1 coordinate 3,428, forward strand.
ATGCGGTGGGCGGTCTCATCGGCTACGGTGTGGGTCTGCCCGGTGTGTTTAATCCCTATACCATCTTCTCATTTGGATAACGGAGTGTCTGTATGGAAACCATATCCTATAAGTTGCCGGATTTCGAGGGGCCGCTGGATCTGCTCCTCTTTCTGGTACAGAAGAACAAACTGAATATTTACGATATCCCCATTGCCCAAGTGTTGGAGCAGTATCTGGCGGCCATCCAGCAGATGAAGGATTACAATATGGACGTGGCCAGCGAGTTTCTGGAGATGGCGGCGCGACTGGTGCACATCAAGTCGGTGATGCTGCTGCCCCGCTATGAGGAGGAGACCGAGGAGCTCAAACGGGAACTCACCGGTCAGCTCATCGAGTATCAGCTCTGTCAGCAGATGGCGCGGCGTCTGGCGGTGGACTATGTGGGTGGCGATCTGTTCCTGCGTGACGCGGAAGAGGTGGAGCCGGATATGACCTATCGCCGTGCCCACAAGCCCGTGGAGATGCTGGACGCCTTCCTGTCCGCTGCGGGACGGGGCAGACGCCGTCTGCCTCCGCCGGCACAGGCCTTCCACGGCATCGTAGCCCGCAAGATTGTGCCCGTGTCCACCAAGATTACTTATGTATTGCGCAAGCTGTATGCTCGCGGCAAGGTATCCTACCAGTCCCTTTTCAAGAAGGCGGAGAGCAAGTCCGATCTGGTAGCCACCTTCCTGGCGCTGTTGGAGCTTATCAAGTCCAAGCGCATCAGCGTAGACGGAGAAGGCACCGAACAGCAGGTGCATATGCGTCCGCCGGAGGAGTGGGATAACACGGTGCCGGAGGAATTTGACGACAGTCCCGAGGGACAGACGGAGGAACCGATCGATGGAAATTAAACAGTATCAGGCCGCAATCGAGGCCATTGTATTTGCTAGCGGTGAGCCGGTGCCTGTCTCCCGTCTGGCGTTGGCGCTGGAACTGGATGAGGACACCACCCGCCGCATCGCCGAGGACTGGGCGCAGGACGTGAACACCCGCGGCGGCGGACTCACCGCCCTCAAGCTGGACGACCAGTACCAGTTGTGCAGCAGTAAGGCCTATGCGGGTTACGTGCGCAAGGCCATGGACATCCGCCGCAATACCCCCTTGTCTCAGGCGGCCATGGAGGTGTTGGCCATCATCGCCTACAACCAGCCGGTGACCCGCCCCTTCGTGGAGCAGGTGCGCGGTGTGGATTGCAGTGCGGTCATTCAAGGTCTGCAACAGAAGGGACTCATTGAGGAGAAGGGTCGTATGGATCTGCCGGGACGACCCTTGCTGTACGGTACCTCTGCCAACTTCCTGCGGTGCTTCGGCATTTCCTCGCTGGATCAGTTGCCACCCCTGCCGCAGAAAGAGGACAATACCATGCGGGAGACCACCTTGGACGAGGTGCTGATGGAGCAGCAGCCTATGACCGACGACGTGTTCGGCCCCGACGAGGGGGACGAGATAGACACGGAGGAATAACCCGTGTGGTGGTTGTATATCCTGCTGGGACTGGCAGCGCTCTTGTTGGTGCTTTTGCTGGTGCCCGTGTGGGTACGTCTGACCTATGACGGTGCCCTGCGGGTGCGGCTGTGGGTGCTGGGGGTGCCGGTGACGGTCTATCCCCGTGAACGCACGGCCTCGGAGAGCGCCAAGCCGAAGGAAAAGGCCGCCGAGAAGCCCTCCAAGTTGCAGGAGTTGGCGGACCTACTCAGACAGGACGATATAGAGGGCACCCTCTCCTTTTTGCAGGAGGCGGCACGACTCATAGGGCGCGCCGCGCGGCGGGTGCTGAGAGCCGTCACCGTGGACAGGCTGTGGCTGCAAATGCGGATTGCCACAGGGGAGGCCGACACCACCGCTCAGCGGTACGGACAGGTGTGCGCGGTGTTGTATCCAACTTTGGAGTGGATGGGGCGCTTGTTGCGCATTCGCCGTCGCGACCTGCGGGTGGAACCCAATTTTTTGATGGATACTTGCGCGTTGCGGGTGGATATCCGTCTGCGGGTTTCGGTGTGGCGCTTAATCTTTGCCGCGGTGGCATTTTTGTGTGGTTTTACGGTTTTGAGTGAAGAAAATAAACCCCAAGATCATAAGGAGGTTACTTGATATGGCGAACAATGTAGAAGGTTTAATGGGCGTTTCCGTAGAGAAGATTCGTGAACTGGTGGATGCCAACACGGTGGTGGGCACTCCCATCCCCGTTGGGGAGGGTCTTACCATTATCCCCGTATCCAAGGTGTCCTACGGCTTTGCATCGGGTGGCTCCGATCTGCCCACCAAGTCGGCGGCCGATCTGTTTGGCGGCGGCGCCGGTGCGGGGATCAACATCACCCCCGTGGCGTTCCTCACCGTGAAGGACGGTGAGATCAATCTGATTCCCGTGGTGGCTAAGCCGGATACGGGGGATCGCCTGCTTTCCATGATACCGGACGTGATCAATAAGGTGAAGGGCTGCAAAAAGGATAAGGCGGAATCCGCCGATCCGATTGTAGTAGAATAATCAGCGTATGGATGACCGCTCATCTGCATAGATTTGTATAAAATCGAGTAAGGATGGGTGGTCATTTTGCGGATACGGATCGGGGTTTTGACCCTTGCGCTACTGTTATTGTTGAGCGGTGTGCCGGTGAGTGCGGCATCGCCGCCGTCGGTCTCTTCGCTGTCGGCGGTGATCTATGAGCCCGAGAGCGGACGGGTGCTGTATGAGAAGGACGGGGACACCCCCCGCCCCATGGCCAGCACCACCAAGTTGATGACCGCCCTGCTGGCGGCACGGCGGCTGGACCCTGACTCAGTGGTGACGGTGCCCACCGCCGCCCTGCCCGTGGAGGGCAGTCAGGTTGGACTGGCGGTGGGGGATACCCTCACGGTACGGGATTTGCTGACAGGACTTCTCTTAGCCTCCGGCAACGACACCGCCAACGTGCTGGCGTTGCAGATGGCGGATTCTCTCGCAGCGTTTGCTGATCTGATGAATGAGCAGGCTGCCGCATTGGGAATGGAGCACAGTGTGTTTGTCACCCCCTCCGGCCTTGATGAGGGAGGTCACAGCGCCTCTGCAGCGGATATGGCGCGGTTGGGGGCGGCGGTGCTGGAAGAGCCTTTGTTGGCACAGCTCTGCGCCGCCAAAAGTGCTGTGATGCACATCGGGGACCGCAAGCTGACCCTGTCCAATCACAATAAACTACTGACCCGTCTGCCCGATTGCATCGGGCTCAAAACGGGATTTACCAAAAAATCGGGGCGGTGTCTGGTGTCTGCCGTTCGACGGAATGGGGTCACCTTGGTGGTGGCTACCCTCAATGGCGGCGACTACTGGAACGACCACGAGGCGCTGTATGACTACGGCTTCACCTTGGTGAAACGGCAGGCCGTGCCGCCTCTTGCCCCGTCCGTCTGCCCGCTGGCAGGAGGGCTGGAGCCCGCTGTCTCCTTGACGGCGGACCTGCCCGAGAGTTTGATTACGCTGACCGATGAGGTCATCACACTGACCTATCAACTGCCCCGTTTTGTGTGGGCGCCGATTACCGCGGGGGATGCCGTGGGGTCGGTGACCTGTCGGGTTGAGGATCGGGAGGTGCTGACGGTGCCGCTGACGGCGGCGCAGTCGGTGCAGTCCTGTCCCGTGCCGCCGTGGCGGGAGCTGTTTTGGCGCCGCTGTGTGCAGCTTTTACAGGCGCTGTTAGGATGGAGAAACAGAAAGGAGTGAACGCCCATGGCTATGGTGCGGTTACAAAAAGTATTGTCCGAGCGGGGAGTGGCCTCCCGTCGCAAGGCGGAGGAACTCATTGAGCAAGGACACGTGAAGGTGAACGGCCGCCCTGCGAAACTGGGCGACAAGGTGGACGACCGACGGGATATTATCCACGTGCGGGGCAAGCGGCTGGGTGCCGCCCCTCAATCGGTGTATATCGCCCTGCATAAGCCCCGTGGGTATATCACCACCATGCAGGATGAAAAAGGACGCAAGTGTGTGGAGGAATTGGTGCGCAGTGTGGGCGTTCCTGTGTATCCCATCGGTCGTCTGGATCGGGAGTCAGAAGGTCTTTTGTTGTTCACCAATGACGGCGACTTTTCCAATGCGGTGATGCACCCCTCCACCCATGTGCCCAAGGTGTATCGGGTCACCCTGCGTCAACCGATGAGCGAGGAGCAACGGTTGCAATTGGAGGAGGGCATTATGCTGGACGGACGGCGCACGGCGCCGGCGCAGGTGCGTATCGTATCCAGCGCCCCCGATCGCTGTGTCACCGAGATCACCTTGTACGAAGGCCGCAACCGTCAGATCCGTCGTATGTGCGAGACCTTTGGATTGGAAGTCATCCGCCTGCGCCGCAACGCCATCGGCAAGGTGAAATTGGGGATGCTGCCTGTGGGTAACTGGCGCTATCTCAGCCCCGACGAGGTGCGGGATCTGGTGATGGCCACGGGTGTGACCAAGAAGATCGCCGCCGGTTACATTAAATACGGAAAGGAGCCGGACCGTGATTACCATACTGCCCGCCGATAAGGCGTTTTTGGAGTCGGTGGTCGCCCCCGACGGGGTGGACGCCATGGTACTGAGGGACAGCGACGGCTCTGTGTTCGGTCACGCGCTGTTTACGGTACGGGGGGATACGGTGGAGGTGCTGTCGGTGCACACTGACCTGCCTATGATGGCGGAGGGGCTCATTCGCTCGGTCCTTAATACTGGCGACTGCCGCGGTGCCACCGTGGGTCTGTGTCGAGACGAGAATCTGGCGCCTATGCTCCGTCATTTGGAGTTTGTGCCGTCGGAGGATGGCTACACCGTGTCGGTGCAGAACTTCCTTTACGGGGATTGTAAATGTCACTGATTTTTGTCAGAAAATAGGAGAAAACACTTGCTATTTTCTTGACAATATCGTACAATAAAGTACATACTGGGAATTATGGTCTTTCTTCGGAAAGACGTGACAGAAAGGAAGATTTTTATGAAAAAGTTTCATATCACCGTGAACGGCAATGCCTATGAGGTGGACGTGGAGGAGATCGGCGCCGCCGCTCCCGCCGCTGCCCCTGTGGCGGCTCCCGCTGCTGCTCCTGCTGCTCCCGCAGCGGCCGGCGCGACTGTGATCACCTGCCCCATGCCCGGCACCATCGTGGATGTGAAGGTTGCCGCCGGTGACGTGGTGGCTGAGGGTCAGCTGCTGGTGGTTTTCGAGGCCATGAAGATGGAGAACGAGATCATGGCGCCCTGCGCCGGCACCGTTGCCTCCGTCAACACCACCAAGGGCGACAGCGTGGATTCCGGTGCTGTTCTGCTGACCCTCAACTGAGTTTTGCGAGGTGTTAATTATGGCCAATCCCATTAAGATCACCGAAGTGGTGCTCCGCGATGCGCATCAGTCTCTGCTGGCCACCCGTATGACCATGGACGAGATGCGCCCGATTTTGGCGGAGATGGACAAGATTCCTTATTTCTCCGTGGAGTGCTGGGGCGGCGCTACCTTTGATTCCTGTATTCGTTTCCTGGGTGAAGATCCTTGGGATCGCCTGCGCATTATGCGGCAGGAGATGCCCCATCAGAAGTTGCAGATGCTGTTCCGCGGCCAGAATATGCTGGGTTACCGTCCTTATGCGGACGACGTGGTGGAATACTTCGTGCAGAAGTCGGTGGCCAACGGTATCGACGTGATCCGCATTTTTGACGCTCTCAACGACGCCCGCAACCTGCAGACCGCCATCAAGGCCGCCAATAAGGAGAAAGCTCACGTGCAGGGCTGTATCAGCTACACCTTGAGCCCTGTGCACAACAACGAGTACTATGCGCAGTACGCCAAGACCTTGGAGGAGATGGGTGCGGATTCCATCTGCATCAAGGATATGGCAGGTCTGCTGACTCCTTATGCCTGCTACGATCTGGTCTCCCGTCTTAAAGAGGCGGTGAGCCTGCCCATCGACATTCACAGCCACTACACGGCGGGTCTGGCTTCCATGTCCATTATGAAGGGCATCGAGGCGGGTGCTTCCATCGTGGATACCGCTATGAGTCCGCTGTCCGTGGGTACCTCCCATATGCCCACCGAGAGTTTGGTGGCTGCCTTGCAAGGCACCGAGTACGACACCGGTCTGGATCTGAACCAGCTCAACGTGGTGCGCGCTCATTTTGCTAAGCTGCGTGAGAAGTACATCGGCTCCGGTCAGATCTCTCACAAGTCGCTGGGCGTGGACGCCAACACCCTGTTGTATCAGGTGCCCGGTGGTATGTTCTCCAATATGCTGGGTCAGCTTAAAGAGGCCGGCAAGGAGGATAAATTGGAGGAAGTGCTGGCGGAGATCCCCCGTGTGCGCGAGGATTCCGGCTATCCGCCTCTGGTGACCCCCACCAGTCAGATTGTGGGCACTCAGGCGGTGTTCAACGTGATTATGGGCGAGCGGTATAAGATGGTTACCAAGGAGTTCCGCGGTATGATCCACGGCGACTACGGTAAGACCCCTGCACCCATTGACCCTGAGTTCTCCAAGAAGATTCTGGGCGACGACCAGCCCGTTACCTGCCGTTTTGCGGATACCTTGGCTCCCGAGTTGGATAAGCTGCGTGAGGAGGCCGCTCCTTACGTTAAGCAGGAGGAGGACGTGCTTACCTACGCTATGTTCCCTCAGGTGGCCCCCAAGTTCTTTGCCGCCCGAGATAAGGCGGCGGATACTTCCGCGCCTTATACCCCTGAGGTGGTTGTCACTCCCGTCAACTAAGTATTATAAACACCGTCTGCATCCGCAGGCGGTGTTTTCGTTTACAATAAAAGCCACTGTCCGTGAGGATAGTGGCTTTTACTTATCTCTTATCTTCTCGTAAAAAAGGCGGTTTGACCTCTTCGTTCAGTAACTCGCCGTATAGTTGTGGGCGACGATAGGCGTTCCCATGAACCTCATCGGCACGATAGCGTCGCAGTTGTTCCAAATTCAGCTCAGCCATAAAGATGCCTTCTGACCCGTCAGCTTGCAAAATGCAGGTGTCGCGACTGCCGCATAGGTGGGGGAGATAGGCCACCCCGTCAAAGACGGAGGAGCCACCGTTGCAGTCGGGCACCGTGGCGGGGTAGTTGCAGGTAGCAATAGCCATCATATTTTCATAGGCGCGTCCCCGCAACTGGCTCAGACGATTGATCTCCATGGGGCAGGCGTTGGGCACCAGTACTACCTCAGCGCCTTTGAGCATCAGCAGACGGGCGCTCTCGGGGAACTCCCGATCGTAGCAGATCATGGCGCCCACCTGCACCGTGCCTTTGGCGGTGTCCAGAGGTGTGACGAAGAACTCGTCCCCGGGGGTCAGGTTTGCTTCGGCACTAAAATCGCAGGTGTGTACCTTAGCGTACACCAGTTTTCGCTCGCCGAAACGGTCATAAAGCACCAGGGTGTTTCGCGGAGTAGGCGCATATTGTTCCAACAGGGTCACCCCGATGGCGATACCCAATTCCGCCGCCAACCCCTGAAAACAAGCCAAAAACTTACTGTCAAGGCCGATGGCTTTACACCGCCATTCTTCCACCGGCGGCTCGTAAATATCGTAGCCGCAGCTCCACATCTCGGGGAAGAGGGCGATATCCGCTCCCATCGCCTTAGCTTGATGGCAGGCGGCGATACCTTTTTCCAGATTGCCCTGCAAACTACCCGTAGGAGCGATCTGTAAGAGGGCGATGTTGAGGGTGCTCATCGAATCACCTCGAAAATATCCTCGATGCTGTCCACCGCCCAGGTGGGCTTTACATCGCTTTGCTGCCATATTTCACGGGTGGTTTCGCCGCTGAATACCAGTATCGTGTCGATGCCGGCGTTGACGCCGCAGGCCACGTCGGTATAGATGCGGTCGCCGATCATCACGGTCTCTTCAGGGGCGGCATTCCATTTGGCCATCGCCAGTTGTGCCATTGCCGGTTCGGGCTTGCCGATGAAATAGGGGCGCTTGCCGGTGGCACGCCATAGCATCTCGCACACACTGCCGCAGTCCGGCACGTAGCCGTAGGCGGTGGGGCAGACCCAGTCGGGGTTGGTGGCTAAATAGGTTACGTCTCGTCCCAACAGAATACAGGCATCCTCCAATTTCTGAAAGGTCAGTTCGCTGTCGTTGCCCATTAGCAAGCAGTCCACGTCCTCCTCCAAGCGGTCTGTGACGGGGAATCCCGCTTCCGCTAACTCCTCACGAAAGGCAGCGGTGCCAGAGGCATAGATTTTCTTACCGTTGTAATGCTCCCGCAGATACACACAGGTGGCCATCGTGGAGGTGAAAAAATCCTCCTCGGTGGTGGGGATGCCCAGCCGCGCCAGCTTTTCCATATACACTTTCACGCTTTTGCTGGAATTGTTGGTGAGGAAGAGATAGCGCCCGCCTTTTTCTTTAATGGCGGAGAGGAATGGGATGGTGCATTCGAACAGATTATCATCCAAGTACAACGTGCCGTCCATATCCAGCAGGAACAGTTTTTTATCTTTTAAATGGCGCATAGTGAGCGCTCCTTAATGGTTATAGTCAAAGTCGCACTGCTTAAGGAATTCCCGCGCCATCAGGGTGGCGCCTACCTTGTTGGGATGAACTCGGTCCCAAGCGATGTAGGAGGAGTGACGATGCTGGCAGTAATCTTCATAAAGTTTTTGGAAGTCCACAAAGCGACAGCCGTGTTTTTCAGCGAGTGTTTTGCAGATGGCCACGTACTCGTCCATACGGGCACGCATACGGTCTTCACGCAGAGGCTCGATGTAGTAGGGTGACAGCAGGAAGATGCCTTTGACCTTATCTTTGGTGCGTAGGATCATCTCTTCCACGTTGCGCTCATACTCCTCGGGCAGGACCTGTTCTTCGGGGATGGCGGGGGTGTCAAACTGACGCCACACGTCGTTGATGCCGATGCAGATGGAAACCCACTGGGGATTCAGATCCAACACATCCCGATCCCAACGCTCTAATAGGTCGCGGCTGGTCTGACCGCTGATACCGCAGTTGGTGATGCGAAGAAACACCTCGGGATAGACGGCGCAGAGCAAATTCTCCACCATACGCACATAGCCGTGGCCCACCTTGTCGAAGAGTCCCTCGCCCACGGGGCATTCACTGCCCATATCGGTCACCGAGTCTCCGATGAACACGATACGATCCATGTTTTCAAACAACATATGCTTCACTCCTTGGTGTGTTTTCTTCCAGTTTACATTATGACGGGCCTTCTGTCAACCGAGTTTTTATTGACAAAAATTAGTTTTACCCTATAATTTTTACATCTGGAGAGGAGGTGTTTCTATGCGTTCAATCTTGGAATCGTTATTGATATTTTTACTTGTGTTGGTGATGCTGTTCGCCACCGCCTGCGGTCAAGCGGCAAACTCGTCGGACCATCCGGAAGTATCCGTTCCCGATGTGTCGGAGGGTTCTACCACCGAAGAGCAGATTACCATCACTACCGAATCGGTGACCGATATCACCGACGATACCACCACAAACACAGAGGAATCCTCTGCCACAGATGCGGATGCTACCACGACTACGGCGGCCAACACCACGACGGCGACGAGCACCGCGGTGACGACCGTCGGAACGAGCGGTACGACTGCAACCGCAGGTACCACCGCTGATGCAACCACCACTACCACCAAGAAAACCGAAGCGTCGACTACCACCTCGACCACCACTACCCAAAAATCTATCACTCAAAAAACGACCTCCGCTACCACGGCGGCAACGACTGCAAAGACCACGACTGGCGTGACCACCACGGTGACCACGCGCACCACTGCATCGGTGACCACGACGCAGTCTACCACTACCTCCACTACTACCACCACCAAGCGCACCACCACCACCACCTGTCCCACCGACGCACCGGATGCTCATCCGGGGAAGGAGTGGACGCTGATCTGGTCGGATGAATTCAATGGCACCGAGATTGATACCAATGCTTGGTATGTAGAGTTTGGTGAAAAGGGTAACACCAAGCTGAAAAAAGAAAACGTTGAGGTCAAAGACGGCAACTGTTTGCTCACCGTGCAGCGAGAGCAGGTAGGCGAGTTTGAGTTTACCGGTGCTTCCTTGCATACGTGGCGCAACTTTAATTTTCAGTACGGACGTTTGGAGTTCCGTGCCAAGCTACCTTACGGACAGGGCGTATTTCCGGCTCTGTGGACTATGGGCGACAGTTATTGGCTGTCCTCTAACACCCAGGCTTGGCCCGCGTGCGGCGAGATCGACGTGATGGAGATGATCGGTTCAGGTAATGAAGAGGAGAAATATAATCTGATGCCCAACCAGCAGGTGTCCGGCACGGTCCATTGGGGTGCTGACCGCAATCATCATTACAGCAATGGCTTCAAATATACCATCCGCAACGGATTTCCTTCGGATTATTACCACATTTATGCAGTAGAATGGGATGAGGAGCGTATTGTTTGGTATGTGGACGATACCCAATATCATTGTGTTTACTTAAACGAGGATATGGGTAATTCTTTCCATCAGCCGCACTGGATTATTATGAACATCGTGATGAACGGGCTCGGTGCAGTTTCACCTCTGCCCCAGAGTATGTACGTGGATTACGTCCGCGTGTATCAGAAGAAGTAAAGAAAAAAGCGACCTGCTTCCGATAGGGGAGCGGGTCGCTTTTGCATTACAAGAAGAACAGCTTGGCCGCTGCGGTCATAACGATCAGAAAAGCGGCGTTGATGCCGGTGAACATCCAGAAATACGATTTGGCGTGACCGGGATAGAGGACGCGGAACTCGCTGAAGGTGATGAGACTGGCCAGCGAGGCGATGAGAGTGCCGGTGCCGCCGATGTTGACCCCTAGAAGCAGACTGCGGTAATCCTCGGTGAAACGGGACAGCAGGATGGCGGTGGGCACGTTGCTGATGCCCTGACAAGAGAGCACCGACACCAGCAGGGTGTCCTGTTCCAATAGGGTGGACAGGGCGGAGTTTATCGCGTCGATGCGGGATAGGTTCCCCGCAAAGATGAAGAAGAAAAAGAAGGTGCCCAGCAGACCGTAATCCACCATTTTGAGCGCCTCCCGATCCGCAAAGATCAGTACGGCGGTGATGAGCACCAGACCGATGAGATACGGAATGATTCGGAACACAATGAGCAGCGAGAGGGTAAACAACGCCAGATACAGCATCGTGCGGGGTTTGTTCAGCGGCTCGTTAAAGGAATCGTTGATGGTCAGCGCCACGGGCTTGATCGGAAGACAGCACAAGGCCAGCAGGGTGATAGCCAGCAGAAAAGGCGGCAGCATAATGCTGCAAAATTCGTCCGTGGGGATGTTAAAGTAGGAATATAGATAGAGATTCTGAGGATTACCGAAAGGGGTGAGCATTCCACCTAGATTGGCCGAGATATTTTGCAGAATGAAAAGATAGGCCATGTAGGTCTCTTTCCCCGCCACCGACAGGGCGAAATATCCTAATGGCAGAAAGGTGATGAGGGCCATATCGTTAGCGATGAGCATCGAGCCGAGGAAGGTGATGGTGATGAGCATCAGAAAAAGCCCTCGCAGGTTGCCGGACAATTGCACCAGCCGTCGGGCAAGGATGGTGAAGAACTTGATGTTGCGCAGGGCACACACCACCGCTAAGGTAAGGAACAGACAGGATAGAGTGCGCCAGTCGAAATAGTCGCCGTAAGCCTTGTCTGGCGGCACAAAGAAGCAGGTGATCGTCGCCGCCACCGCCGCAACGCAGAAAACGGTATTCTTTTTTAGAAATTGAATGATGGCCATATCAATATCCCCTCTCTCGGCACCGGCAGACATCATACAACTTTTTTCTTCTCCGCGCAAGGGGAAAATGACACAAAACGATAGAAAAAGTGAGAAAAGGTACGAATTTATTCCTTGCATTGTTATGCGGGGTTGATGCAATGAGGATAATGTAAACCATAAGGAGGAACCGAAATGGCGCTGACTGTGTACGATCTGACTTGTGAATATCAGCCGTTGGCTTTGGGCGTGGCGCGGCAGAATGCCGCCTTTGGCTGGAATTTGAAGTCCGATCATAACGGCGCCTGCCAGACAGCGTATCGCCTTGTGGTACGAGATGAGGTTCAGACAGTGGTAAGGACGAAAAAGGCACCCCAATTTGGGGTGCCTTTATTCTTTTGTGTTGGTTAGAACGACTCGAACTCGAGCGCCGTAGGCGCGGGCAACGCCTGCAAGCGCCGCCAGTGGCGGATGCAGCGAGCAGGGGTTGGTGCAGCGGTCGAAATCCACCGAGCGATAGCGAGAACCGTGGATTTCGGGCACCGCAAACTGGGCAATCGAGTCTCTCCTACTCCGCCAAGAATACAGGCACCCCAAATTGGGGTGCCTTTTTCGTCCTTACCACTGTCTGAAC
>JAZNJO010000006.1:0-31399 GCA_045578085.1 Acutalibacteraceae bacterium
TCCTTTTTTCTTTTGTTTATTCCGCCGCCTTGAGTGCGATGGTCAGTTCTGTGGTACCATCCTCGAAGAAGAACTCTGCCTCGTCGCAAGTGTAGCCCTCGGGCATCGCCGCAAACTTCACAGTATAGTCGTTCTCATCCAGAACAAAGGTAGCCACACCATCTGCTCCGGTCATAGAGGGGAAACAGGTATCCATACACAGCTGCACCAGCGCACCCGCCACAGGAGCATCCTGCTCATCCACCACCTTGACCTTGTAGGTCACCTTGTCCGAAACCAGATCGCTGCTGGTCAGAGCACTACTCTCTTCGTTGCTTACGGAGGGAGTTTTGTCTTCAGAACTTACATCGGGATTGCTGCCACAGGCACACAGCAGACCTATCAAACAAAGGGTGGCCAACGCAAGGCTCAACCATTTTTTCATATTCATGGATTATTCTCCTTTACCATCCATTATTTTACATAACACAGCGCGAACATCCACGCCAGATCCAAGTTTACGTCAGCTGCTTCATCAAACAGATAAGTGGGGCTGTTGGGATTCCACCATCCCTGATGCCGACCGTACTGTTTGAGAATATACTCCAGATCCTTAGTCAGAGGATACACGCCGTTGGTGCGATCCATATTGTTTACATAATTCTGCACACATTCGGTGTATTCCTCTTTTTTCAAGAAGTTGCCACTGTTATCGTATAGATACGCACCGATATGATAGTGAGACAGAATGTCCATAAACGAGACGTACGGCGCTTTGTCGTTAAAGCGCAGATACACCACAGGACCGTTCTTGTTGTCCAGATGATAGAAGCCATCGCTCTCGTTATACACCAGCACATACTTATCGGCAGTAATATCAAAATTGGTCAGTTGCTGAGAACCGCTCAGAGAGAGGGTATAGGGCTTAGGTGTGTGTGTTCCCTCATAGGTCGTCCACGGCTCATCTTCCGCGCTCCACTCCGCATCGCCCACGCGGGTCACATGCATAATCACGCCGGTCATATTAGTGGCGGCATCTACACCCAATACAAAGGTGGGCCCTACATCTTTAACCGAAACGGTGAAGGCGTTGTTGGACAGATCTTGAGCCAAATTGGTGGTCTGTATGAAGTGCACGCTGCCGCCGTAATAACCCACCTGCGCATACGTGTTCGTGGTAGTGATGCGATAGGTGCCGGGCTCGGTAGGATCAAACAAGAAATAGTTACGGCCACCCGCTTTCAAGTCCACATACATCGTGCCGGACTGAATGTAATAGGCTCGCACGTTCTTGCCGGACTGAGGATCGCTAACTAACTCGTAATTATCCTTGCTATAATAGGGGGCAACTAGCAACTCAAGGTTGGGAGCCGCAGGAGAAACCATCGCTGCTTTTTCATCCCATCGCAGCTTGGTGCCTTTGAGTTTCAAGGTATAGATCGCATCCATTAAGGTGATGGTGACCGAACCCTTGGCATCCACTTTCTTCTCTCCCTTGAGAGCATCGCCCAGATAGAACTGAACCGTAACGTCGGTCAGAGGTGCGTTGTTGCCGTCCAGCACCTTAACCGTATAATCGGTAGGCGTGGTTCCTTCATTGGTGTTCTGTCCCGCCTCCTTCTCCAGCACGATCTGGAGATTGGGGATGGCAGCAGAGAGCACATACTCGCTGCGCTCCGCTATATATCCGGAGGGCACCGTCAGGGTGACCATGCATTCTCCCGCAGGTAGTTCCGCAGAAGCATAACCATCAGCGTTGGTCATCACGCTCTTCTTGCTGTCGCCCACCGTGAAGGTCAACGCCACGCCGGACATCGCCTTGCCCTCTTTATCCTTTACCGTGGCGGAATAGGTAGCGGTCTGAGGCTTAGTGGTGGTAGTAGGGCCGTCGCCTGCTTTTATAAAGCTTACGTGACTCTTGATGGTGGCGGCCGGATACTCATTGTTCTGATCCGGCAACACACTCACCATCATCTGCACCTTGTCGCCCGCCTTCACGTCCACCGATACCACCGTCTTGCCGGCACTGTTCTTCACGCCGTCCGCCTCCAACGTACGGTTGGCATAAGAATTCAGGTTGTACAGCAATACGTCGTATTTTACACCGTTGGTGGCACTGTTGACGTACACCTGAACCGTGCCCGCCTGAGTGGCGGTATACAGATAGGTAACACCCTGATCATTGCCTTTATTTAGATTGGTAGTTAGATCACCCATACTCAACACAAAGGGGTTGGCCTGCGTGCCACCGGGATAAATGCACACCGCACGGAAGGTAGCTTTCCTATTGCTCTTGTTGCCGATTGCGATCTTGGCCGGGGTCTTTACGTCGGGGATAGAAATCGGAACCTCCACCACCCCGTTTACCGACTCATAGGTCTTTCCACCATATACTACGTACGCATTTTTGTCCTTAATGGTGAGCACAGTACCATCCACTCTAAAGAGGTTATAGTACGTCTTGCCGCCGGCAGGAACAATGGCATCAAACGCTAGGGTGCTACCCACATCAATGGCTTTATCCGCCGAAGAACCATCCGCTTCCTTAACCGTGGTGGAAGAAACGGGTACCATATTGCTGGTACCTATCGTTGCTCCTGTGTTGGGGTTCTTGGTTACCTCTCCCGCAGTGGTGCCGGTGGTATTCTTGTCGTTTCCGTCTGTCGAGCCGGAGGTGGCGGTGCCACTCCCCGACGCGGTTGTGCCATTTTTGTCACTGGAACCGCCCGATAGCGTGTTGCCGCCTCCCGTTCCGTCAGCGGTTTCACTTGATCCGTCGGTGCTGTCCCCCGATGCGTCGCTGTCCTCTGTGGTGGAGGAATTGGCTATAATGGTTTTAAGCCCATAGATGTCCCCTGCTACCGTCTGCACATAATTATCCGCACCGAAGAAGGAGAAGATGGAGTCAAAATCCGCCGGATCCGTCATCGAACCGGTATGCATAAATGTAATCATACCGTAACGATCCACAACCACCGTAGTGGGATAGGCGCCGATTTGCAAGGCGTCCTGCCAAGAGGCTTCGCACACCATCATGGGGAAGGTGAGCTGATGCTCTGCACGGAACTGCTCCACCGCTTGGGCGTCTTTATCCACAGGGTTCATCGCCAACAAGGCAACCTTGTTGCCATAGGTATTATACGCCGCCTGCAAACTAGGGAACTCTTCGATACAAGGACTGCAGGAGGTGTACCAGAAATTGAGCACCACCGCGTTATACCGTTCCAGCAGATCGGATAGCACATAAGACTGACCCGTGGCATCGGTAACTGTAAAGTCAGACATCACGTCGCCCAGCTGCAAGGTCAGATCCGATATGGACACGTCGGTCTGCAAAGAAGCGTTCAGCTGAATGCAAAAAGCTGCCTCGCGAATGGAATAGGATTCTTCCACCTTGTGTCCGGCGGGCACGTTTTTCAGCACCGCCATACAGCCGGTGTAGTTCTCCGAAAACACAACCTTTCCTTCTTCGTTGGTTTTTCCGAAATCCACCAGATCGTTCAGGGCCTTATCGCGATATACGTACACCTCAACTCCTACCAAAGGCGTGCCTGCTTGGTTGGTAACCGTGATGGAGTTCTCCTTATCCTTGCCACCTTTACCACAACCGGTCACCAAGAGAGAAAATACAGTTGCCACAGCAATCAAGGCGATCAGCCATCTCTTGCACAACGTTTTTTGTTTGCTCATAATCGATCCTCCCCGTGTTACGGGTTGATGTAACAACACATAAACAGCCACAAGTTTTCAGAATTTAAACCGGGAATGTTTTCACCGGCCGCATCCTTGAACAAATAAGAAGCATTGTCCGAGTCAAACCAATTGGAATGGTCGCCACGCTGTTGTACGATGTATTTCAGATCCTCCGTCAGAGGATATACGCCATTAGCCTCGTCGATGTACTCAATGTATTCCAACAGGCACTCGCTGTAAGACTCTTTCTTGACGAAGTTCTTATCGTTATCGTAGAAATACTTCACCACACCGGAGTGCTCCAAAATCGTCTTGAAACTATCCAAATAGGCCGATTTTTCACCCAAGCGCATCAGCACCAAGGGGCCGTCCGCTGTGTTCAGATGGTAGAATCCATCCTGCTCATTGAGCACCAGCATATAAGTGGGTGCTTTCAGATCAAACTCTGCCAATTTTGCACCGGCAGGCAGTGTGTATTTTTCCAGTTTCACAGTCTTCTGATAAACCATCCAAGGTTCGTCCTCAACGGTGTGCTTCGGCTCACCAATGCGCTGAACGGATACGATGGCCTCCTCGTTATCGGCGGCATCCACGCCCAACACCAGAGTTGTGGTGCCAGTACCATTGGTGCCGATCATACTGGCCTTGATGGAAACGGTGAATTTGCCGTTCTCCATCTCGCCGACATTAGTCTCCTGCACATAATGCGGGGCACCGTAATAGCCAATGGCAGCGCCTTCCGCCTGCTCCACCGAAAACTCATAGGTGCCTGCCACCGTAGGAGTGAACAGGAAATAGTTGCGCTCGTTCTTTTTTAGCGTTACGTAAGTGCAGCCGGCATCTACGGAATAAGCAGTGTAGTCCACAGCACCCACCGACAGAATGGTGGGCTCTCCCTTTACGGTCTTGGACACTTTGACGGTGTAGATCCGATCGCTGTCAGATAGCACCAAATCTTTCACGTCGTACCGATATTCTTCATCCTCCGCAGTAAAGAGCAGATCCACGGTGTACTCCCCTTTTTCCAGCTCTTTCTCGGCAACGCCTTGCTCGTTAACCGCCTGCATACCCGCAGGCTGGCCATCCTTAAAGAATTTGACCACCACACCATTGGTATAAGGCGTGCCCAATTCATCTACTACCTGTACCTTATACTTAGGCGCGCCGCAGCCGACAAAAAGCAACGACATACTCAGCACCAAAGCCAACAACCAGCACAGAGACGTTTTAAACTGTTTTTTCATATGGTTTCCCTCTTTTCACGGGTAAACAAGCATTAGCCGTTAGGTCCCAGATAATCGTAATAGTAGCAAAGTTTCAGCCATGCGTTGTCCACATTTTCAAAGGTATATTTCTCCATAACCATCTGCAGCAACTCAGCCAGTCGCTCATCCACGACCACACAGCCCTTCATCTCCGGCTTGGAGGCGTCGTTCATCATTTTGCTCACATAGGCGCGCATCTCTTCGGTCAGGTCTTCGCCCTCTCCGTGATACTTGCCGGCAAAAACATCCTCCAACTCGTAGATATCTGCATACGCGTCGTACTCTTCACCCCAGGTCTCTTTTAAATACTCGATGGCCTTTTCTTGGTCGCCGTTGTACTTCTCCAGAAGCGAAAGAATATACAGATCGTTCTCCGTCTTGGTGAAATCAAAACCGCCCATATCGATCATACCCTTAATCTTCACAGGGTTGCCGTTCTCGTCCTTCTGCACAGTGCCGTCCTCATTGTAAGCATCCACAGAAGCGATGGGATTGCTGAACAAGGAAGTGATGCCGGAGAAATCCGCATAGATCAGACTACCGGTCTTTCCATTGCCCAAATCCTCGTAATACTTGCCGTCTTTAAGCACCACGTCGATGCCGCCTTGAATCAGGTAATACATCTGGTCGCCGGTGGCATCGCCATCGTAGGTAAAGTAACCGGGAGAGCACAGGCGGAACAGGTTGTGGGTAGGAGCAATGTATTCGATATCGTAGGGAATGGTGCCGTTCTCGTACACATCCCAGAAGGCAATATCGATGTAATAGGGCACACCCTTCTCCATATAGTAAACCATGGACACGTTCTTGTCGTCGTTCCACTCACGCTCATCCATCTCATAGGTGAGCAGTTCCTTGCGGTCCTTATCAAAGATCCATGCGTCTACGCCTTGCTGGGAGGTGCTGTGGGAGGTGATGCGGTACACACCGCTCTTGTCCGGCACAAACTCCGCCACAAAGCCGCGAGGCATAATAATGCGATTATAGGTAAAGACGTTGCTACTCACATTCTTGCCCAAGGTGGCCTTGTACGCACTAAAGGGGGCCAATCCTTGAATGGGATCTTGCAGTTGCTCCCCATTGGTGCCATACGACTGGAAGTATTTACAGATTTTCAGCCATTCGTTGTCGTCTTCCTCGTCAAAGCCCATTGCATCGGCAACGATCATCAGGTACTCCGCCAACTCTTTGGTGACGGTGCATACGCCGTTGAGCGCCGAGTTGGAGGCCATCGTGCAGAAGGGCACGATCTTATCATACATATTTTTGCCGTCCATCGTCACATCGCCGTCGTACACCATCTCAAAGACGGTCTTTTCCTCATTGAACTGGGTGTAGTTCATCAGGTCGGCCAACAGCAGCGGGCCGTTCTTATCACCCACGTGATAGTAGTTGTCCGCAGGGTTAAGCACAATCTCTACGTAATCAAAGGAGCCGTCCTCATTCTCGCTGGCAGCAAGACGGGGGATGTATGTGTCGGTGTCAATCTGTGCGGCGTCCAAAACCCGCATATTCTTCACATATACGGTATCCTCACCCACGTTGTCCGCTTCATCCTTCATATAGCATAGCGCCACCTCATAGGTGCCGTCCTCCGTGGCCACCCAAGGATAGCAACTCTGCCACTTGCCGTCGGCGCTGTCGCCGGAGATCTGGTAGATGTCTTCGTTATCCACGATGACCACCAGAACATCCGAGCCGTTCTCAGAGGAACAAATGTAGTCAAAGCCGACCGCCTGCCCTTTTTTCAGCTCCACATCTGCATACAAAATGGCATAGGAACTGTCCACTTCTTTGTTAGTGGACTTGATACACTTCTTCCCGTCCTTTTCGGTGAGGATAAAGGGCCACGTAAGTTCAGCGGATTCGCCCTCCTCCGCACGATAGGTGATGGGGGCGCCATCCGCGTTGATGGTCGCCGCAATGTCGGCGGGATCATCCATCTTCACATTGGGCTTCTCGTTGGTGACCAACTCGCTGAGGGCCGCAAACTGCTTCTGCTCATAATCCTTGGCAGTGAAATGCTCAAACAAACTGGTGAAAGGGCGCAGGCTGGTGATACCGCCCGCCTCAATGAGACAAATGACACCGTAACGATCCACCATAATCGAGGTGGGATAGCCCTGCACGTTGAAGGTGGTAGACCAAGTCGCCGGACAGGTAGTCATGGGGAAGGAAAGCTGCATATCCTTCTGGAAGGTCTGAATCTCACCGTTGTTGTTGAAGGGGTTCAGGGCGATGATGCCGATATCGTCCTTAAAGAATTGATAGGCCTGCTCCATAAAGGGGAACTCCGCCACACAATAGGTACAAGTGGTATACCAGAAGTTGAGCAAAACCGCCTTCTTCTTTTTCAGCATATCCGACAGGGTGATCTTCTCGCCTTCGGGAGTAGTAACCGAGAAGTCATACATCACATCACCCAGACCCAAGGTAGCACCGGACAGATCCTCGTTCTTAATCAAGCTAGATTCCAAAACCACGGAAGCCAGATTGTTGTCAAAGGAGTAACTGTCCTTAACCTGGTAACCTTTGGGTGCGCCGGTCACGGTCACCGCATACTTCTTGCTCACCGGCAACTCAAAGAGCGCACGTCCCTTGGCGTCGGTCTCCTTAAAGTCCACCAGATCTTTAAGGGAGTCGTCGGTATACAGGTACACCGTAAGGCCCTCCATAGGCATGCCACCGGCTGTCTTGACCGAAACCACATAACTGTTTCCGCCTGCCAGGGCCGCGTCGCTACTGTCAATGGAATTGTCGGGCTTGTCGCCGCAGGCGCACAGAGCCGCCATCATTGTCAGCGCCAAAACCATTGCTAACAAACGCTTCATCATATTCTCTCGTCCTCCAATTTATGTAGTGTGAAACTTATAACAACGCAAAATAAGGCATATTAACCTCATTATCCGTATTATGGTATCATATTTCCGTCTTTTCGTCAATAAAAACTTGTTATTAGGTATATAAGCAATAAAAAACAGCCGATGCCAATTACTCGCATCGGCTGTTTTATATCGCTTATATCAGAACAAACCGCTAATCTTGCCGCTGGCATCCACGTCGATGCGCTCGGCGGCAGGAGACTTGGGCAGGCCGGGCATGGTGAGAATGTCACCGGTCAGCACCACGATAAAGCCCGCACCGGCGGACACCTTGACGTTCTTCACCGTGACGGTGAAGCCCTCGGGAGCGCCCAGCTTGGTGGGGTCGTCGGAGAAGCTGTACTGGGTCTTAGCGATGCACACGGGGCACTTATCAAAGCCCAGGGCGGTCAGCTGCTGGATCTGCTTTTTGGCTGCCGGCAGCACGGTGATACCATCGCCGCCATACACCTTTTTAACCACCGAGGTGATCTTGTCCTCAATGGTGCCATCCAGTTCATAGGAGAAGGTGAAATCGCCCTGCTCCTCTTCGCACAGGCGGACAACCTCTTTCGCCATCTCGATTCCGCCGGCGCCGCCATCCGCCCACACGGTGGACAGCACGGTGTTGACGCCCAACTCGCGGCATTTATCAATGATGAAATCGATCTCCGCATCAGTATCAGTGGGGAAACGATTGACTGCCACCACGCAGGGCAGCTTGTACACGTTCTTGATATTGGCCACGTGGCGCAGCAGGTTGGGAATACCCCGCTCCAAAGCGCCTAGATCTTCGGTGTTCAGTTCGGTCTTTGCCAAACCGCCGTGCATTTTAAGAGCGCGGACGGTGGCAACCACCACCACCGCATCAGGAGTCAAGCCGGCCATACGGCACTTGATGTCCAAGAACTTCTCCGCGCCCAGATCGGCGCCAAAGCCCGCCTCGGTGACGGTGTAGTCACCCATTTTCAGCGCCAAACGGGTGGCCATCACCGAGTTACAGCCGTGGGCAATATTGGCGAAGGGACCGCCGTGCACGAAGGCGGGGGTGCCCTCCAAGGTCTGCACCAGATTAGGCTTAATGGCGTCTTTCAGCAGAGCGGTCATAGCGCCCACCGCTTTCAAGTCGCCGGCGGTAACCGGCTTATCGTCGTAGGTATAGCCCACAATGATACGAGACAGACGCTCTTTCAGGTCGGTAATGGAAGACGCCAGACAGAACACCGCCATAATTTCACTGGCAACAGTAATATCAAAACCGTCCTCACGAGGCACGCCGTTGGGCTTTCCGCCCATACCATCCACAATAAAGCGGAGCTGGCGGTCGTTCATATCAACGCACCGTTTCCAAGTGATGCGGCGCACATCGATGCCCAAAGCGTTGCCCTGCTGAATGTGATTGTCCAGCATAGCTGCCAGCAGATTGTTGGCAGCGCCGATGGCGTGGAAGTCACCGGTAAAGTGCAGGTTGATATCCTCCATGGGTACCACCTGGGCATAGCCGCCGCCGGCGGCGCCGCCCTTGACACCGAACACGGGACCGAGAGAGGGCTCGCGCAGAGCCACGGTCACGTCCTTGCCGATGCGGCGCAGTCCGTCTGCCAAACCGATGGTAGTGGTGGTCTTGCCCTCACCCGCGGGGGTGGGGGTAATGGCGGTCACCAAAATTAACTTGCCGTCTGGGCGATCCGATTCCTCCAACAAGGACAGATCGATCTTCGCCTTATAGTTGCCGTACTGCTCTACGTATTTCTCATCCACGTGAGCCGCCGCGGCGATCTCACGAATATGCTTCATTTGACATTCCTGTGCAATTTCGATGTCTGTCTTGTATGCCATATCCGTCACTCCTTACTTATAATACTTCACAGCCGCCTCAAACATACGGATGTCGTAGTTGCCGGGGACGTTCTTATACAGACCGTCAGCGATACGCTCGCTGTGGCCCATCTTGCCGAACACACGACCATCGGGAGAGGTGATACCCACAATGGCAAACAGAGAGCCGTTGGGGTTAAAGTCGATATTGGCAGTGGCATTGCCCTCCAGATCTACGTACTGAGTAGCGATCTGCCCGTTCTCGGCCAGTTTCATCGCCAACTCGGGGGAGGCTAGGAACTTGCCCTCGCCGTGGGAGATGGGCACATTAACGATATCGCCCACGTTCATCAGGTTCAGCCAAGGCGACTTTACCGAGGCAATACGGGTGTGCACGATGCGGCTCTGGTGACGATTAATATTGTTAAAGGTCAAGGTGGGGCAATTCTCATCCGTATCGATAATCTTGCCATAGGGCACCAGGCCCAGCTTAATCAGCGCCTGGAAGCCGTTGCAGATACCGCACATCAGGCCGTCCCGATTCTCCAACAGGTCGGTGACCGCCTCTTTGACCGCTGCATTGCGGAAGAAGGCAGTGATAAACTTAGCGGAGCCGTCCGGCTCGTCACCGCCGGAGAAGCCGCCGGGAATGAAGATCGCCTGACTCTCCTTCACCTTGTCGGAGAAGGCGGTCACACTCTGCGCCACCGCATCAGCGGTCAGGTTGCGGATGACAAAGATTTCCGGCTCGGCACCGGCACGCTCCACCGCACGGGCAGAATCGTATTCGCAGTTGGTGCCGGGGAACACAGGAATGAGGATCTTGGGCTTTGCCACCTTGATGGCGGGTGCCAAAGTGCTCTTTCCTTCATACGAGAAGGTGGGGATTGCTTCTTTGTCCTCTTTGGCCTTGGTGGGATATACATTCTCCAAGGTGGCAGTGTTGAGGGCGTACAGCTCGTCGATGGTGGCACTGTCCCCATCCAGGTCGATGATGCCGTCGTCAGTGGTCACACCCAGACGCAGCACGCCGGGCAGGCACACCTCCTCGGTCATTTCCGCTACAATGAAATCGGGGAAGGACAGATGCCAGTTCTCTTTCAGCTCCGCCTCGGACTTAAAGCCGATGTGGTTGCCGAAGGACATCTTCATGATACCCTCCGCCAAGCCGTTCTCCACCGCCCAAGCGGCGTTGACCTTGCCTTGCTGACACAGGATATGGAACTGCTCCCACGCTTCCTTAACGCTGTCTGCGGTCTCCTCAGTGGGCCCAAACACGTAGACGGGGTTACCCGCCGCCTTGAACTCGGGGCTGATGACATGATTCTTGTCGATAGGGGCGATAGCAAAAGAAATCACCGTGGGGGGCACGTCCAAGTCGAGGAAGGTGCCGGACATAGAGTCCTTACCGCCGATAGCAGCGGCACCCAACTCTAACTGGGCATCCAGCGCGCCCAGCAGGGCAGCAAAAGGCTTGCCCCAACGAGCAGGCTCGTTTTTCAGTTTCTCAAAGAACTCCTGCAAGGTGAGATACGCCAGTTTATAATCACATCCGGCCGCTACCAGCTTAGCCACCGAAGAGAAGATGGCGGCATGAGCACCGGTGTAGGGATCCAGCGATAGATGGTCGGGATTACAGCCCCACGCAAACACACTGGCAGTGTCGGTAGTCTGGCCGGGCAACATAGGCAGGGTGGCCGCCATAGACTGGGTGGGGGTCAACTGCCGACGGCCGCCGTAAGGCATCACCACACTGCCGGCGCCGATGGTGGAGTCAAAACGCTCCACCAATCCCCGCTTTTCCGCCGTTTTCAGGTCGGAGGCCATCTCCCGCAGGGAGGCGTACAGGGGCTTGCTCAGCGACTCCAGATCCTTCTCGGTAACCGTGATATCCGCGTGCTTCACGGCACCGTTGGTGTCCAGAAAAGCACGGGATAGGTTGGCAATGGTCTGGCCCTTCCAGCTCATCACCATACGAGCCTCCTCGGTGACCTCTGCCACACGATAGGCCTCCAGATTTTCGGTCTCGGCACAAGCGATGAACCGATCCGCATCCTCTGCGGCTACTACCACCGCCATACGCTCCTGAGACTCGGAGATGGCGATTTCGGTGCCGTCCAGACCGTCATATTTCTTACGCACTGCGTCCAGATCAATGCGCAGGCCGGGAGCCAATTCACCGATGGCCACCGACACACCACCGGCACCGAAGTCGTTACACCGCTTGATAAGACGGGTCACTTCGGGATTGCGGAACAGACGCTGGATCTTGCGCTCCTCAGGAGCGTTACCCTTCTGCACCTCAGAGGCCATGGTGGTAAGAGATTTCATATTGTGACTCTTGGAGGAGCCGGTGGCGCCGCCGATACCGTCACGACCGGTACGCCCGCCCAGCAGCACCACCACATCACCGGCGGCAGGGCGCTCACGGCGCACGTTGTAGGCAGGAGCAGCCGCCACCACGGCACCGCACTCCAACCGCTTGGCCACGAAGCCCTCGTGGTACAATTCCGCCACGTGGCCGGTGGCCAGACCGATCTGGTTACCATAGGAGGAATAACCCGCCGCCGCCGTCTGGCAGATCTTGCGCTGGGGCAGTTTGCCCGCTAAGGTCTCGGCAAAGGTCTTGCGAGGATCGCCCGCACCGGTAACACGCATCGCCTGATGGACATAGGCGCGACCGGACAAGGGATCGCGAATGCAACCGCCGATACAGGTGGCAGCTCCGCCGAAGGGCTCAATCTCGGTAGGATGATTGTGAGTCTCGTTCTTAAACATCAAAAGCCAGTCCTGCTCCTCGCCGTTCACCGTAGCGGTTACGTGGATGGAACAGGCGTTGATCTCCTCGGACTCATCCAGTTCGGGGGTGAGACCGCGCTTTTTCAGCACCTTGGTGGCGAGGGTGGCGATATCCATCAGGGTCTGCGGGCGGGCTGCCGCCTTTTCTTCGCCGTACACCTCGACCCGCGCTTCAAGATAGCGCTCATAAGCCTCCTGCACCGCAGGGTCGTGAATAACCACATTGTCAAAATGAGTCGAGAAAGTGGTATGGCGGCAATGGTCGGACCAGTAGGTATCCACCACACGGATCTCGGTGATGGTGGGGTCGCGACCCTCTTCATCACGGAAATAGTTCTGCAAAAATTTAAGATCATCCAAATCCATAGCCAGACCCAGATTGTCCAGAAGCTCCGCCAAAGCCGCCTCGTCCATGCCGATAAAGCCGGTGACTGTGGCCACCGCATCCGGCACGGCGTATTCCACCGCCAGTGTCTCAGGCAACGCCAAGGAGGCCTCGCGGCTCTCCACGGGGTTGATAACGTGCTTCTTAAAAGCCGCCAGTTGAGCCTCGGTCAGCTCGCCGTACAGTGCGAAAACACGGGCAGTACGGATGGTGGGGCGCTCCTGCTGGGAGATGATCTGAATGCACTGGGCGGCAGAATCCGCCCGCTGATCAAACTGACCGGGCAGATACTCCACCGCAAACACGGTGGCTCCCTGCGCTTCCACTTCATCGGATACGTTATCCAGCTGCGGCTCGGCAAACACCGTATTCTTGGCATAAGCAAACAGGTCCTCAGACAGACCCTCTACGTCGTAACGGTTGAACAGACGCACCCGCTCCAAGGTGTCGATGCCCAGCAGCGTGTTGGCCTCGTTCAGCAGGGAACGGGCCTCGTTGTCCAGACCGGCTTTTTTCTCAACATATACACGATAAACCATAGTTTTTAACCTCCGTTGGCTTGCAGAGCCTTGGCTCCGATGTCGTGACGGTAGAATGCATTATCAAAGTGGATCTGCTCCACCAGCTTATAGGATGCGGCAACGGCCTCCGACAGACTGTCTGCCAGTGCGGTGGCACCCAGCACACGACCGCCATTGGTAACCAACACGCCGTCCTTGATGGCGGCGCCCGCCACATACACGTTGTTGGCAATAGCGGAGGGGATGGTCAGAGGCAAGCCCTTGTCGTAGGCTTGGGGGTAACCCGCCGAGGCCATAATCACACAGCAGGCATGCTTGTCACTGAACTTCACCTCGGTATCTGCCAAGGTACCGTTCGTGGTGGCCTGCATCACGGTGAGCAGATCACTATCCAGCAACGGCAATACCACCTGAGTCTCGGGGTCACCAAAACGGCAATTGTACTCAATGACTTTGGGTCCGTTCGGAGTGAGCATCAGACCAAAATACAGACAACCCTTGAAAGGACGCCCCTCCGCCTTCATAGCATTGATAGTGGGCAGGAAGATGGTATCCATACACTGTGCCGCCACATCCGCGGTGTAGTATGGGTTGGGGGCGACGGTGCCCATACCGCCGGTATTCAAACCGGTGTCGCCGTCTCCTGCTCGTTTATGGTCCATGCTGGAGATCATGGGCTTGACCGTCTCGCCGTCGGTGAAGGCCAGCACTGACACTTCAGGGCCGGTGAGGAATTCCTCGATGACGATGTGGTCGCCACTGGCACCGAAAGCCTTATCCTGCATCATGGATACTACCGCAGCCTTGGCCTCATCCAGCGTCTGGGCGATGATGACACCCTTGCCCAGCGCCAGACCATCCGCCTTGATGACAGTGGGGATGGGCGCGCTATCCAGATAGGTGAGCGCCGCCTCCATATCGTCAAACACCTCATAGGCAGCGGTAGGAATACCATATTTCTTCATCAGATTCTTGGAGAACACCTTACTGCCCTCAATGATGGCTGCATTGGCGCGGGGGCCGAAGCAGGGAATCCCCTTCTTCTCCAAGGCATCCACGCAACCCAGCACCAGCGGATCGTCCGGTGCCACCACAGCGTAGTCGATGGCATTATTCACCGCAAAGTCCACAATGGCGGGGATGTCCTTGGCGCCAATGTCCACACAGGTGGCATCTGCCGCCATACCGCCGTTGCCCGGCAGAGCGAAGATCTGCTCCACCACGGGGTTTTCTTTCAGTTTTTTGATGATGGCGTGCTCACGACCGCCGCCACCGACAACGAGAAGTTTCATGATGTATCCTCCGAAAAATGAGGAATTAGGAGTTAGGAGTTAGGAGTCAATGACGCTCCCAACTCGCTTCCCCGTTCCCCAAAAAGTTTA
Organism: Acutalibacteraceae bacterium; assembly: GCA_045578085.1. Classification (GTDB taxonomy): domain Bacteria; phylum Bacillota; class Clostridia; order Oscillospirales; family Acutalibacteraceae; genus UBA5905. Next base: position 14,704 of record JAZNJO010000006.1, read on the forward strand.
TATGTCTTCTTTAACAGTCTTTGTGATGGACGAGAGTAACTTTCTCAACTCTTCACAATCATTGTACAGCGCACGGTGTTCTCCCTCGCTCAAATAATTAGAAGACAGCAACAACTCAAGCCAATACAAAGTTTCCGCACACTCTTTTAGTGCGATATAGTGCTTGTTGAGGAAATCCTTGCGGCTGACAGCATACTGGGCTTCTGCCACATTTGCCCCGATGCTGGTGCCGCTCCGCAAAAATTGTTTGGACAGAACATACTCGTGCTTCTCTTCGCAAAGATATTTGTACGCAGAAACCACTCGCTTAGCAAAAGCTAAGCTCTTTTCCTTGATTCCGTTATCCATCCTCACAACTCCTAACTCCTCACTCCTAATTCCTAACTAAATTAGTGGTGGAACAGGCGCATACCGGTGAAGGCCATCACCATACCGTTCTTATTGCACTCCTCGATGACCAAATCGTCACGAATGGAGCCGCCGGGCTCGGCGATGTAGGTGACACCGGAAGCATAGGCGCGCTTGATGTTATCTGCGAAGGGGAAGAAAGCATCGCTGGCCAACGCAAGACCCTTGAAACTGCCCAGCCACTGAGCGCGCTCCTCGGCGGTGATGGGGGCCGGCTGCTCGGTGAAGTAGTTCTGCCAGATACCGTCGGCGCATACGTCCTCTTCATTGCCGTTGATATAACCATCAATGACGTTGTCCCGCTCGGGGCGGCCCATGGTGGGCAGGAAAGGCAAGTTGAGCGCCTTGGGATGCTGGCGCATCAGCCAGGTGTCCGCCTTAGTGCCCGCCAGGCGGGTGCAGTGGATGCGGCTTTGCTGACCGGCACCCACGCCGATGGCTTGGCCATCCACCGCATAGCACACGGAGTTGGACTGAGTATATTTCAGCGTAATGAGCGCCACAATCAGATCCCGCTTAGCAGAATCGGGCAGTTCTTTGTTGTCGGTGACAATGTTTTCCAGAAGATGCTCACCAATCTTAAACTCGTTACGGCCCTGCTCAAAGGTGATGCCATACACATCCTTAGTCTCGATGGGGGCAGGAATGTAAGAGGGGTCAATCTCCACGATGTTGTAGTTGCCCTTGCGCTTGCCTTTAAGTACTTCCAGCGCCTCGGGCTCATAGCCGGGGGCAATGATGCCGTCAGACACCTCGCGAGCGATCAACTTGGCGGTGGTCAGGTCGCACACGTCGGACAGAGCCACCCAGTCGCCGAAGGAGCACAGACGGTCGGTGCCGCGGGCACGCACGTAGGCGCAGGCCAGCGGGGACTCGTCCAGGCCCTCGATATCCTCCACGAAGCAAGCCTTTTTGAGCGCGTCGCTCAGGGGCAAGCCCACGGCAGCGGAGGTGGGGCTCACATGCTTAAAGGAGGTGGCGGCGGGCAGACCCAGCGCCTCTTTCAGCTCTTTTACCAACTGCCAAGCGTTGAACGCATCCAAAAAATTGATATAGCCGGGACGTCCGTTGAGTACGGTAATGGGCAATTCGGCGTCGTTCTTCATAAAAATGCGGGACGGCTTCTGGTTAGGGTTACAGCCGTATTTCAGTTCGAACTCTTTCATTTATCAGCACCTCACACATTCTTGTTGACGATACGGGTCTCAGCCTCGCCGGTGGCGAGATCGATATAGCGAACGAACAGGGACACCTTGTTGTCCTCGTTCAGGTTTTTCCAAATCAGATCGGTCATAACGTCGATATCCACGTCGGGCAACTCCAAGGTCTTGGGCTCGCCCTCAAAGGAGGGAAGCGGATCGCCGTCGCCGTTATAGGTGTGGATAAACTTCGCCTTACCCGCAATGGGGTTAGAATAGGCATAGGTGAATCGCTCGCAGGAGCTGTCGTCTCCCTCGGCGGATTTCAGGATAGACATAGCATAGTTCATCTCACCGCTCTCGTGGTGGATGATACCGGAAATGCGAGGGGTGAAATTGGGCTTGTCGTCCTCAAACTCACGGGTGCGCAGCGCCTGCTCAAAGGTCATCTGCTTGTCCATCAGATCATAGATGGTGTCGGTTTGATCGCCGTTGGTGACGATGGTCTTGTTGCCTAACACACGGACGGGATAATAAATGATGAGGTGAGGATCCACCATCTTGGACTCGTCAAAAGCTTTGGTGGGCATGGCCTCGCCCTCCGCCACAAACACACGATTGCGGCTGTTGACGCTGCGACCCATAATGAAGTAGGCGGTAATCGCCTTTTTGCTGTCGGCAGACTTGCCGATGATAATGCCGCGGCCGTGATAGGCCAAAGAATTCAGTTCATCTTGGATGGTAGAAACTTTCATTTTCTTTCCCTCGCTTTTATATTATCGATAATATTCTTTGCAATTCAATTTGCGGCTGACCAGTTCTACGGCGCGGGGCAGAATGATCCATTCCGCCTGCTCCATCACGCGGCGCTGTAAGACCTCAGGGGTGTCCCCCTCTTCGACCTCCACCGCTTTTTGCAGGATGATCTCGCCACCGTCGGGGATCTCATTGACGTAGTGCACAGTAGCGCCCGTCACCTTGACCCCTTTATTTAGTGCCGCCTGATGCACCCGCAAACCGTAAAAACCCTCGCCACAGAAAGACGGAATGAGAGAGGGGTGGACATTCAGGATCCGCTTTTCGTAGGTATCGGTGAATCGCTGGCTGAGAATCGCCATAAAGCCGGCCAACACTATCAGATCAATCTCGCAAGCCGCCAGCTGCGCCAGAATCGCCTCCTCAAAAGCTTCCGGGTCACCGCCACAGTCCTTCTTGGTGATGACCACCGAGGGAATTCCCGCCTTAGCGGCCCGTTCCAACGCATAGGCATCCGCCTTGTTGGAGATGACCAACACGATCTCGCCGCTTTGAATCTCGCCGCGAATCTGAGCATCAATAAGCGCCTGCAAATTAGTGCCGCCGCCACTCACAAGGACGGCGATCTTGGTCTTAGCCATTACAAAATCACCTTTTCTTCGCCGGCGATAATCTCACCAATGACATAGGCATCGTCGCCGTTCTCACGCAGGATGGACAGGGCAGTCTCCACCTGGTCGGCAGGCACCACCACGCTCATACCCACGCCCATATTGTAGGTGTTGAACATATCCCGCTCCGGTACGTTGCCCCACTTAGCGATCAGATCGAAGATGGGCAGCACCTTGACAGCGTCACGGTCGATCTTGGCGCACAAGCCGTCGGGGATAGAGCGCGGAATGTTCTCGTAGAAACCGCCGCCGGTGATGTGAGAGATGCCCTTGACGTCCACCTTTTCCAGCAGCGCCAGAATGGACTTGACGTAAATGCGGGTGGGAACCAACAGCGCCTCGGCGATGGTCTTGCCGCTCAGCTCCTCACGGGGCACGTACAGTTCAGGATTGTTGTTGTCAATGTCAAAAGCCTTGCGGCACAGAGAAAAACCGTTGGAATGAATGCCGGTGGAAGGCAGTGCGATCACCACATCGCCTACCGCCATACGGGTGTTATCGATAATCTTCTTCTTATCTACGATACCTACTGCGAAACCGGCCAGATCGTAGTCCTCCAAGGGCATCAAGCCGGGATGCTCGGCGGTTTCGCCGCCAATAAGGGCAGCACCGGACTGGACACAGCCCTCTGCAACACCGCCCACGCTAGCGGCGATCTTTTCGGGATAGTTCTTGCCGCAGGCGATATAATCCAGGAAGAACAGCGGACGAGCGCCACAGCAAATAATGTCGTTAACGCACATGGCCACCGCGTCAATGCCGATGGTGTCGTGCTTGTCCATCAAAATGGCCAGTTTCACCTTGGTGCCGCAACCATCGGTACCGGAGACCAGCACCGGCTCCTCCATGCCCGCCAAAGGCAGACCGAAGCAGCCGCCGAAGCCGCCCACGTCATCCAGACAACCTTCGTTCTTGGTGCGGTTAATGTGAGCCTTCATCAGCTCCACCGCTTTGTAACCGGCGGTGATGTCTACGCCGGCCGCGGCGTAGCTGGCGGACTGAGAATTTTTGTGATCCATACTTCTTATTCCTTTCCGTTCCAACAATAGGTGCATAGCTTACAGGGGTCGATGCCGATGGCTTCCAACACGCCTTCCAGCGACTGGAACTCCAAAGAGGAGAAGCCAAATTTGTCGCTAATGGCGCGGCGCAGCGCCCGGCCACGCTCGGTGGTTCCGTCACTGTACTCTTCCAGATATTGGAACCCCTCTTCCCCCTCCAGTTCCACAATCACGCGGCGAGCCAGCAGCTCCATATCACTGTTGGCACGGGAGAAATTCAGATACTTGCAACTATACATAATGGGCGGGCAACCGGAGCGCATATGCACACTCTTGGCGCCGTTTTCATACAGAAACTCTACGGTTTCTTTGAGCTGGGTGCCGCGGACGATGGAATCGTCTACAAACAGCAAATTCTTGTCCTCGATGAACTGCCGAATGGGGATCTGCTTCATCTTGGCCACCTTTTCACGCTCTACCTGACTGCGGGGAGTGAAGCTCCGCGCCCATGTGGGGGTGTATTTAATGTACGGGCGCGCAAAGGGGGCGTGACTCTCGTTGGCGTAACCGATAGCGAGGGGGGTGCCGGAATCCGGCAAACCGCTGACGTAATCCATCCCCGCATCAGCACCCACAGCGGCATCGTTGACTGCCAAAATAGCGCCGTCTCGATTGCGCATATATTCCACATTGACTCCCTCGTAAGTGGAAGCCGGATAGCCGTAATAGGTCCAGAGGAATGCGCACATCTTCATCTTCTCGCCGGGAGGAGCCAACTGGACAACGCCCTCGGGAGAGAGTTCTACAATCTCACCAGGACCCAATTCACGAGTCACCGTGTATCCCAGTTTCTCGCAGGCAAAAGACTCAAAAGAGGCACAATAGTCTCCCTCTCGCTCGCCAATCTCCACCGGCGTGCGTCCCAGCAGGTCGCGAGCAGCGATCAGGTTGCCACCCTCTTTGAGAATCAGAATCGAGGCGGATCCCTCAATGCACTGCTGCGCGAACCGAATACCTTCGGCAAAGCTATCCCGCTGACTGATAAGCGCCGCAATCAACTCCAAGGAATTGACACGACCGCCGGTCATAGCGGAATAGTAACCGCCACCGTCAGTAAAATACTGTTCAATCAGCGCTTTGGCATTATTGATGACTCCTACCATACAAATAGCGTATACACCCAACTTGGAGCGAATGAGCAGAGGCTGGGGGTCGGCATCGCTGATGCAGCCGATAGCCGAGGTGCCCTTCATCTCCTCAAAAATATGCTCAAATTTGGTGCGAAAGGGGGAGTTTTGAATATTATGGATCTCTCTCTGCAAACCCATCTCTTTGTCATAGGCCGCCATACCGCCTCGGTAGGTGCCCAGATGGGAATGGTAGTCCGTGCCAAAGAACACATCAACTACTGCGTCCTGTTTGCAGATCGCGCCGAAAAAGCCGCCCATGGAAGCTCTCCTCTCAATGATTACAAAACGATTAGGCGAAGAACAGACCGTTCAGAGTCATAGGATCGATGTACTCGCCATTCTTATACACACGCATATTGCCGGAGGCAATCTCGTCAATGAGCATTACACGACCCTCGGGATCGTAACCGAACTCAAACTTGATATCGTACAGATCCATACCCTTGGCCTTCAGGTCGTCCGCCACAATCTTGGTGATCTTCTGAGTCATATCCTTCAGATCGTCGTACTGCTGCGCAGTCATCACGCCCAGATCCACCAGGCCGTCCTTGGTCACCAGCGGATCGCCCTTCTCATCGTTCTTGAAGGTGGTTTCTACGTAAGCCGGCAGATCCTGGCCTTCGGTGCAGTAGTCAGAATAACGGCGGTAGAAAGAGCCCACCGCCTTATACCGACAGATAACCTCCAGACCCTTACCAAACACCTTGGCGGGCAGAACCTCCATAGTGGTATCCTCCAGATTGGCACTGACGTAGTGGGTCAGGATGCCGGCAGCGTTGATTTTCTCAAAGAAGTAAATGGACATACGCAGGTTCACGTCACCCACGCCCTCAATGGTCAAACCCACAGAGTTTTCGCCGGGATCGAACACGCCGTCCTTGCCGGTGCAGTCGTCTTTAAACAGCAGCAGGCAGTTGCCATTATCCAGTTTGTATACATTCTTGGTTTTGCCGGTGTAAATCAGTTCCTTGCTCATAATCAATCGCTCCTTTTATAATGTAAAAATAACTTTTACTAACAAATTACAGTTGCTCCATTACGTGGGCATCTTTTTCCAGCACCGCCGCCGCATCGGAGGCGCGCTTTGCGTCCAAACGGGCAGCCAGCTCAACGTCTTCCACCGCCAGAATCTGTGCCGCCAACAGCGCGGCATTTCCGCCGCCGTTGATGGCTACGGTGGCCACAGGGATACCGGTGGGCATCATCACGGTAGACAGCAGGGCATCCATACCATCCAGCACCGAGGACTTGCAGGGAATACCGATGACCGGCAAGGTTGTGTTGGCGGCAATGGCGCCTGCCAAATGGGCCGCCATGCCCGCCGCCGCAATTAACACACCGAAACCGTTTTGACGGGCGTTGACGGCGAATTCCTTGGCCTGCTCTGGGGTGCGATGGGCAGAATAGATATGCACCTCAAAGGGAATGTCCAACGCCTTCAAAGTGTCGGTAGCCTTTTTAATGATGGGCAAATCGCTGTCACTGCCCATAATAATACCTACTTTTTTCATAATTGTACCTCCTCTTCCGTCAAAAACAGAAAAGGGCACAGTTATCTCGGGTGAGAAAACTGTGCCCAGACGGTCGGCGAATAACAGGGTTTTTCCGGTCCTCTGTGGTGCTCCACATAATCTCCGTCAGTCGCGGAAAACCCATTCATTTGACCATCAAATTATACCATGCTTTATGGTATAGTGTCAAGGCACAGATCGCCTCTGCAATACAATTCTATATATTGCCTAATTACTTGATGGAAACGCTCTTCTCTTTCTGTATAACATCGTGAGCGCCGCCCTCGACGATACTGGTGGCAGACACCAACGTCAGGGTAGCCTTCTCCTGCAATTCGGGGATGGTCAATGCACCGCAGTTGCACATGGTGGAACGCACCTTGGACAACGTCAGAGCCACATTATCTTTCAGACTACCGGCGTAAGGCACGTAGGAGTCTACGCCCTCCTCAAAGGACAGTTTCTTGTCCCCGCCCAAGTCGTAACGCATCCAGTTGCGGGCGCGGCTGGATCCCTCGCCCCAGTATTCCTTATAATAGGTACCACCAATATTTACCTTGTTGGTAGGGGATTCGTCGAAGCGAGCAAAATAACGACCCAACATCACGAAGTCGGCACCCATAGCCAACGCCAGAGTGATGTGGTGATCGTACACGATGCCGCCGTCGGAACCAACAGGGATATAGATGCCGGTCTCCTCAAAGTAGCGATCACGCTCGGCACACACCTCGATCAGTGCAGTAGCCTGACCGCGGCCGATACCCTTGGTTTCGCGGGTGATGCAGATAGAACCACCGCCGATACCCACCTTGATAAAGTCAGCGCCCGCCTCTGCAAGGAAACGGAATCCGGCTGCATCCACCACATTGCCGGCGCCCACCTTCACGGTATCGCCGTAACGCTCACGAATCCAGTCGATGGTCAGTTTTTGCCACTCAGAGAAGCCTTCGGAAGAATCGATGCACAACACGTCGGCGCCGGCCTCTACCAGAGCAGGAACACGCTGGGCATAGTCACGAGTGTTGATGCCGGCACCTACCACATAACGCTTGTCCGCATCCAACAACTCATTGGGGTTCTTCTTATGCTTGTCGTAATCCTTGCGGAACACAAAATACAGCAGGCGGCCCTGCGCGTCCACGATAGGCAGAGAGTTGAGCTTGTTGTCCCAAATGATGTCGTTGGCCTCTTTCAGCGTAGTGCCCTCGGGAGCGGTGATAAGCTGAGCCAAAGGCGTCATAAACTCAGACACCTTGGTGGCGGGGTCCATACGCGACACACGATAGTCGCGACCGGTAACGATGCCCACCAGCTTGCCTTCGGCGGTGCCGTCCTCGGTGATGGCCACAGTAGAGTGACCAGTCTGCTCTTTGAGCGCCACCACGTCAGCCATAGTCGCTTCAGGGGACAGATTGCTGTCGCTGGTCACGAAGCCGGCCTTGTAATCTTTGGCGCGTTTAACCATAGCCGCCTCATCTTCCACCGTCTGAGAGCCGTAGATGAACGCCACGCCGCCTTCGGTGGCCAGCGCCACCGCCAAGCGATCACCGGAGACCGACTGCATGATAGCAGAGATCATAGGGATGCTCATCTCGATGGCGGGCTTCTCGCCCTTCTTAAACTTGGTCAGAGGGGTTTTCAGAGAAACGTTAGCAGGGATGTGGGTATGATCGGAGTACCCGGGAATCAACAGGTACTCGTTAAAAGTATGGGAGGGTTCGTTAATAATCTTAGCCATATTTTTTCATCCTTTCTCTCTCAGTTGGCTTTCGTTTCGCAGTAGATGCATCGATACACCTTGTTCTCCCGGTCGGTGAGACGCACCACATGGTCCAGCTCCTGCTCACAGGTGGTAATGCATCGGGGGTTTTTACATTTAATAACATTGACCAGTTGCTCCGGCATCTCAATGGAGCGTTTCTCCACCAACGCCCCATCGCGAATCACATTGACGGTGGCACCGGGGTCCACATAACCGATCACATTAAAGTCGATCGGGATAGCGGCATCAATCTTGATGATGTCTTTACGCCCCATTTTCTTGCTGCTTACGTTACGGATAAGCGCTACTGAACAATCAATGGTGTCCAGCCCCAACAATCCGTACAGTTTCATTCCGCCGCCGGCGGTAATGTGGTCAATAACCACACCATTCTGAATGGAGTCTATGTTCATGCGCTCGCCTCCTTCAGTAATTTTAGAATCAAAGCCATCCGCATATACTTGCCACACAGCACCTGCTTGAAATAGCAAGCACGGGGATCCTTGTCCACCGCTACGGCAATCTCGTTAACACGAGGCAACGGGTGCAAAATGCACAGATCCGGCTTGGCACTCTCAAGCTTCTTCGGATCCAAAATATAACTGTCTTTGAGACGCAGATAATCCTCTTCGTTGAAGAATCGCTCTCGCTGGACACGGGTCATATACAGAATGTCCAGATTCGGCATCGCCTCTTCCAGACTACTCGTCTGAATATAGGGAATGTTGTTCTTTTGCAGAACATCCTTTTTCACATAACTGGGCAATTTCAACTCATCAGGAGAGATGAGTACAATCTTGATGCCCGCGTAACGGGATAAGGCATTGATGAGTGAGTGAACGGTGCGTCCAAACTTCAAGTCGCCGCAGAAGCCCACGGTCAGATCGTTGAGACGGCCCTTTTCTCGATAGATGGTAAGCAAATCGGCCAACGTCTGAGTAGGATGGCAATGACCGCCGTCACCGGCATTGATGACCGGGATGGTGGCGTTGTTAGCCGCCACCAGAGCCGCCCCCTCTTTGGGATGGCGCATAGCGATAATATCCGCATAGCAACTGATAACCTTGGCGGTATCCGCTACACTCTCTCCTTTGGAAGCAGAGGAGCTGGACGCTTCGGAGAAGCCGATAACGCTGCCGCCCAGCTCCAGCATCGCCGCCTCAAAGCTCAGGCGGGTACGAGTGGACGGTTCAAAGAACAGCGTGGCTAACTTCTTCCTCTTGCAGGCTTCGGCATATTTATCGGGGTTATCGATAATATCGCAAGCGGTGGCGATGAGTTGATCTAACTCCTCCACCGTAAAGTCTAAAATATCAATTAAACTTCTCATACCGCTGCTCCATTTACCGCCAGATAGTTCTTAATGCGGGTGACGTTCTCTTCATTGGCGGGATCCTCTTCCAGATACTCGATGATGTCGTACACATCCACGATGGAGTAGACGGGGAAGCCAAACTGCTCCTCGATCTCCTGCATAGCGCCCTTTTCGGTCTGACCCTTTTCCTTGCGGTCCACCATAATGAAGGTGGCAGCCACCTTGGTGTCCTCCAGATGGCTGAGGATCTCCATAGACTCACGGATGGCGGTGCCGGCAGTGATTACGTCCTCAATAATGACAACCTCCTCGCCCGGCTGGGGTACGTAACCCACGAACACGCCGCCCTCGCCGTGATCCTTGACCTCCTTGCGGTTGAAAAAGAAGGGCACGTTGAGGCCATTCTTGGACAGGGCTACTGCGGCAGACACCGACAGAGAGATGCCCTTGTAGGCGGGTCCGTACAGCACAGCCGGCTTGTTGCCCAGCTTCTCAAAGTACGCCTTGGCGTAGAACTCGCCCAAACGAGCGATGTCGTTGCCGGTTTTGATCATACCGGCGTTGATGAAGTAGGGGATCTTACGGCCGGATTTGGCGGTGAAATCACCAAACTTCAGCACGCCTGCCTCTTGCAGGAACTGAATAAATTCTCTCTTGTAGCCTTCCATTATGGTATCCTCCTTCGAATTGGTTGGTGTGTGTTGTAGGGGCGAGCGTCCTCGACCGCCTGTTTCTTAATCGCAGAACTCCGCCACGCAGCGCTCGTAAGCGGCCACCGGGTCCTCTGCGGCGGTGATGGGACGACCCACCACGATGTAGTCGGAGCCGATCTCCTTGGCGGCGGCGGGGGTCATCACCCGCTTCTGGTCACCAATGTCGCCGTCAGAGAAACGAACGCCGGGGGTGATGGTCAAAAAGTCGGCGCCACAAGTATCATGTACCTTGCCTGCCTCCAGCGGAGAACAAACTACACCGTCCAGACCCGCCTTTTTGGCGTTGGCAGCATAGTGCATCACCACCTGATCGATGGGCTCCTTGATGAGCAGGTCCTGCTCCATAGCCTCCTGATCGGTGGAGGTCAGTTGGGTCACGGCGATGAGCAGCGGGCGGGTGCCGTCGGGACGGGTCAGCCCCTCAATGGCCGCCTCCATCATCCGCACGGTGCCGCCGGCGTGCAGGTTGGTGATGTCCACGTCTAGCCCAGAGAGAACGCTCATAGCCTTCTTCACCGTGTTGGGGATGTCGTGAAGCTTGAGATCCAAAAAGATCTTGTGCCCCCGGGCCTTAATCTCCCGCACAATGTCGGGGCCTGCTCCATAGAACAGCTCCATACCGATCTTGACAAAAGGCTTGCGCGCCGCGCCCTCAAACTTATCCAAAAAAGCGAACACCTGCTCGGCGCTGGCGAAATCACACGCCACAATAACGTCCTTACCCATTATTTTGCTCCTCCTATAATGCTATTAAGATTCGTGATGCCGTAACGGTCCATAACCTCCGGCAGATCACGAATGATCTTCGGACAAACATAGGGGTCCACCAGATTGGCAGCACCCACTTCAACGGCAGTGGCGCCAGCCAGCATCAACTCGATCACATCCTCGGCGGTGGACACGCCACCCATACCGACGATGGGGATGTTGACCGCATTGGCCACCTGATAGACCATCCGCACCGCCACCGGGAAAATGGCAGGACCGGAAAAGCCGCCCATTTTGTTAGCGATCACCGGCTTCTTGGTGCGCAGGTCGATGCGCATACCCAGCAGGGTGTTGATCAGGCTGATGCCGTCCGCACCCGCCGCCTCGCAGGCCTTAGCGATGGACACAATATCGGTCACATTGGGACTAAGCTTGACGATTATCGGCTTGGTGGTCACCTCTTTGACCGCCGCGACCACCTGAGCCGCCGCCTCAGGGCTGGTGCCGAAGCTCATACCGCCGCCGTGCACGTTGGGACAGCTGACGTTGACCTCCAGCCAGCCTACCTGCTCCTCCTTGTCCAGGCACTCGCAAGTATAGGCGTAATCTTCAATAGAAAAGCCGGAAACGTTGGCCATAACCGGCTTATGGAAACACTCTTTCAGTTTGGGCAGCTCCTCGGCAATCACCCGATCTACACCGGGGTTCTGCAAGCCCACTGCATTGATCATGCCCGCGGTGCATTCCGCAATGCGGGGGGTGGGATTGCCAAAACGGGGATCTTTGGTGGTGCCCTTAAAGGAGAACGTGCCCAGACAATTGATGTCGTACAGTTCGGCAAACTCATAGCCGAAACCGAAGGTGCCGGAGGCGGGGATAATCGGGTTGTCCAGCTCAATGCCGCACAAATTCACGTTTAAGCGTCCCATACGATCTCCTCCTTTTCCAGCACAGGACCATCTTTACAGATGCGCTTGTACCCGCCGGTAATAACCTTGCAGGAACAGCCCATACACGCACCAAAGCCGCATCCCATCCGCTCTTCGAAGCTAAACTGACCCGAGGTGACGGTAGCGCCATACAACGCTTTGAGCATAGGCTCGGGGCCGCAAGTGTAGAAATAACTGTATGTAGCGGGCAGAGCGTTGGTGACAAAGCCTTTAACTCCGTAACTGCCGTCCACGGTAGTCACCGTAACCTCGCAACCCAGCGCCTTGAATTCCTCTTCACAGAACACCTCATCTTTGGCATTGAAGCCCAGCACCACCGACACCGCCTTGCCCTGTTCGCGGAGCAGACGTGCCAGCATATATAGTGGAGGAACGCCCACGCCGCCACCCACCAGCAGAGGGTGGTCGCCCGCCTTTTGCAGGTCGTAGCCGTTGCCCAGACCGGTCAGCACGTCCAGCGTCTGACCGGCGGTCATAGCAGCCATCTGACGGGTGCCCTTGCCCACCACCTTGTAGATGAGGGTCAGCACTCCATCGGTGCAATCGCACACCGAAATGGGGCGGCGCAGATACAATCCATCCAGCAGGATGTTCACAAACTGGCCGGTGGTAATGCCGGCGGTATCTCCCGTCAGCACCATCCGATAAACGGTAGCGGTGAGAGGGGTGTTTTCGGTTATGGTGAAGATGCTCTGTTTCATAGTTGACTCCTTATTTGGCATCGATGGTAGACACCTTGTTGGTGATCTCCTCCAACACGTCCAGCACGATGCGCACCGTATCCAAGTTAGAGAACAAAGTTACACCGTTCTCTACCGCGCAACGGCGAATGGCCACGCCGTCCTCATAGTGCACGCCGGACATAATGGCGCGGGTGTTAATAACGTAGCTCACATATCCGGCGCGGATGGAATCGAAAATCTGCTCACTGCCTTCCAGCAATTTTTTCAGCACGCGGGTGCGGATACCGTTCTCTTTGAGGAAGTTGGCAGTGCCCACGGTGGCCTCAATGTTGAAACCCATATCATAGAAGCGGCGCACCAACGGCAGAGCCTCTTCCTTATCTTCGTCCGCCAAGGTGACGATGACGGTGCCATAGTTTTGCAGCGAAATACCGCCGGCAATGAGCGCTTTCTGCATAGCACGAGACAGTTTATCATCGTAGCCAATAGCTTCACCGGTGGACTTCATCTCGGGGGACAGATAGGCGTCCAAACCTTTGATCTTGTTGAAGGAGAATACCGGAACCTTTACGTAGTAGCGGCTCTTCTCCTCGGGCGACAGGCAGAAGATGCCCTGCTCCTTGAGGGTCTTGCGCAGAATCACCTCGGTGGCGATATCCGCCAGGCTGTAACCGGTAGCCTTAGACAGGAAAGGAACCGTACGGGAAGAACGGGGGTTCACCACGATGATAAACACATTATCATTCTTATCCACGATGAACTGGATATTGAACAAACCAACGATACCGATACCCAATCCCAGCTTCTTAGCATACTGCAAAATGGTGCCCTTGACCTTGTCGGAGACCGAGAAGGTGGGATACACCGAGATGGAGTCACCGGAGTGAACGCCGGTGCGCTCCACCAGCTCCATAATGCCGGGAACGAATACGTCGTGGCCATCACAGATGGCGTCGACCTCCACCTCTTTACCCACGATGTACTTGTCTACCAGCACGGGCTTGTCCTCGTCGATCTCCACGGCGGTCTTCAAATACTGGCGAAGATCCTCATCCTTGGCCACGATCTGCATGGCACGACCACCCAACACGAAGGAGGGGCGCACCAGCACGGGATAACCAATGTCATTGGCAGCCTTAATGCCGTCCTCAATCTTGGTGACGGCGCGTCCGGGGGGCTGAGGAATATCCAGATCGTGCAAAATCTTCTCGAAGCTGTCGCGGTTCTCCGCTCGCTCAATAGCGGCACAGTCAGTGCCGATGATCTTCACGCCTCGGTCCATCAGCGGCTGCGCCAGGTTGATGGCAGTCTGACCGCCCAGAGAGGCGATGACACCCTCCGGCTGCTCGTAATCGATGATGGCCATCACGTCTTCGGGCGTGAGGGGCTCAAAATAAAGTTTATCCGCGGTGGTGTAGTCGGTGGACACCGTCTCAGGGTTGTTGTTGATGATGATAGCCTCGTAGCCGGACTTCCTAATGGTCTGCACCGCGTGGACGGTGGAATAGTCAAATTCTACACCCTGTCCGATGCGGATGGGACCGGCACCCAGCACCACGATCTTCTTCTTATCGGTCAGGCGGGAGGCCTGCTCGCCGGTATAGGAGGAGTAGAGATACGCGATATAGGCACCGGTGTGCAGGGTGTCCACCATTTTAAAGATGGGGATGATGCCGGAGACTTTGCGCATAGCATAGACCTCGGTCTCCTTAACGCCCCACAGTTTGGCAATATACTGGTCGCCGAAACCCATCACCTTAGCCGCGCGGAGAGTCTCCTCGTCCCGATTCTCCTTCAGGCGATTCTCCATATCCACGATGCGTTTCAGGCTTTGGAGGAAAATGTCGGTGACCATGGTCAGCTCATGGAGCTTGTCCAAATCCATGCCCAGACGGATCAATTGGGTCCAGGCAAAGATGTTATCGTCCTTGCTCTCGGCGATGTACGCCACCAGTTCGTCCTTGCTCATATTGTCGAACTTAGGCATATGGAAATGGCACACACCCGTCTCCAGAGAGCGGACAGATTTGAGGAAACACTCGTCCAAGGTGGAACCGATGCCCATCACCTCACCCGTAGCCTTCATCTGAGTGCCCAGAGTGTTGGGGGCAGAGGTGAACTTGTCAAAGGGGAAACGAGGGAACTTGGCCACAATGTAATCCAAACGAGGCTCGATGGCAGCGGTGCCGCCCGCCACAGGGATCTCGTCCAGCGTCATACCCACCGCAATCTTGGCGGTGACGCGGGCGATGGGGTAACCGCTGGCCTTGGAGGCCAGCGCAGAAGAACGGGACACACGAGGATTGACCTCAATGAGGTAATACTCGCTGGTCTCGGGGTTCAGTGCATACTGCACGTTACAACCGCCGGAAATTTTCAGTTCACGGATAATCTTGATGGAGGAGTCGTTGAGCATTTTCAGATCGTGGTCGTTCAGGGACAGAATGGGCGCTACCACCACCGAGTCGCCGGTGTGGACACCAACGGGATCTACATTCTCCATACCACAGATGGTGATGGCGTTGTCGGCGGAGTCGCGCATCACCTCAAACTCAATCTCTTTGTATCCCTTGACGCTCTTTTCAATAAGCACCTGATGGACAGGAGAGAGCTTGAACGCGTTTTTTCCGATCTCCAACAGTTCCTGCTCGTTGTAAGCAAAGCCGCCGCCGGTGCCGCCCAATGTGAAGGCAGGGCGCAGCACCACGGGATAACCGATGCGCTCGGCAGCCGCTTTGGCCTCGTCTAGATTGTAGGTAATCTCGGAAGGAATGACCGGCTCGCCGATGGACTCACACATCTGCTTGAACATATCCCGATCCTCAGCACGCTCAATAGACTCACTGGTGGTACCCAACAGCTCTACGCCGCACTCTTTAAGGATGCCTTTTTTCTCCAGCTGCATCGCCAAATTCAGGCCGGTCTGTCCGCCAATACCGGGGACAATGGCGTCGGGGCGCTCATAGCGGAGGATCTTGGCCACGTATTCCAGCGTCAGGGGCTCCATATACACCTTGTCCGCAATAGTTGTGTCCGTCATAATAGTTGCGGGGTTGGAGTTTACCAGCACAACCTCGTAGCCTTCTTCCTTAAGCGCAAGACACGCCTGAGTGCCTGCGTAGTCGAACTCTGCCGCCTGACCGATAACGATGGGGCCGGAGCCGATTATGAGTATCTTTTTAAGGTCTGTTCTCTTTGCCATGGTTTATTTATCCTCCGTTATATCTTTTTCGTAAACTGTTTTTCCGTTAAGGACTGTAAGCACACATTCGCCGTACAGCTTGTCTCCCTCAAAAGGAGTTGCCTTTCCCTTTGACAGGAAGGTTTCGGGGTCAACCGTAAACTCTTTTTCGGTATCCCACACGGTAAAGCCCGTGTCTGCGGTTATACCAAACCGCTTTCTGGGGTTTATACACATAAGCTCTACTAATTTTTCAAGAGTGATAACTCCCTTTTTGACCAGATGAGTATACATAAGAGAAAACGCAAGCTCGATTCCCGTTATACCAAAGGGGCTTTTTTCAAGTCCCTTTCCCTTTTCCTCAGGGCTGTGGGGGGCGTGGTCGGTGGCGATACAGTCGATAGTGCCGTCCAGAACACCTTCTATAAGGGCTTGCCTGTCCCTTTCACTGCGGAGAGGAGGATTCATTTTGTATCTGCCCTCTTCCTTCAAGTCCATATCTGTAAGAATAAGGTAGTGGGGCGCGGTCTCGCAGGTTATATCCAGCCCCTCGGCCTTGGCGTTTCGTATAAGAGCCACGCTTTCTGCCGTGGAGATGTGGCATACGTGGTAAGAAGCACCGGTTTCACGCAGAAGAGAAATGTCTCTTTCTATCTGCTTCCACTCGCTCTCACTGCATATTCCTCTGTGTCCGTGAGCCTTTGCGTA
>JAZNJO010000007.1:0-41343 GCA_045578085.1 Acutalibacteraceae bacterium
TGCTCACGCGTTACTCGCCCGTCCGCCACTAAGAACAAATATCAATTGACCGAAGTCTCTATCCTTAAGTTCTCCGTTCGACTTGCATGTGTTAGGCACGCCGCCAGCGTTCGTCCTGAGCCAGGATCAAACTCTCAATAATGGTATTAACACAGCCTTGCGGCTGTACTAATCATAAATTTGAGTTTGTAACTCATAGACGCTCATTGGCGTCTTAATTTGAAAACAATTTCTTGTTTCCGGATTCTTCTCATACTGAGTAAGAATTAACGGGTATTGTGTGTGTTTTCGTTCTTGTCTTACACTGTTTAATTTTCAAGGTCCTCGCGACTTATCACCAGCAAAAATCCGATGAAAAATCTACCGCTTTTTGCGACGGCTTTGCTATAATACCACACGGCAAGGGGTTTGTCAACACTTTTTTTGCATTTTTTACACTCTTTTTTTCATCCGTTTTTCGCCCCCAAATCTTGTGGTTTTGGGCGTGTTTCTCCCACTATATTTGGGACAGAAAAAAGCCGTCGGCATCCCGACGGCCATTTCTTTGTTTATTTCTCACAAGAGCACGACACAGTCATCCATACGCCGTTGAGTGGCGGCAATACCAGCCATTCACCCTCGACAGTGGCTTCGCCCATTACTACGCGACCTCGCCGATACGCCTCGGGCAGATAGATCGCGCGGGTCATATCGCTGCGATTGACAGCACACACCAAAGCGCTGCTCTTTCCCTGTCGCACAAAACCAGTGACATCCCCCGTCCCTTGCAAGGGAACAAAAGCGCCTTCGGCCAAAGAAGGCTCCGTCCGTCGTGCCGCACCTAGACGACGATACCACGAAAGCAACTCCGTGTCCTCCTGCCCCCAAGGGAAAGGACCGCGATTAAACGGATCCTTATAACCTTCCATGCCCACCTCGTCGCCATAGTAAATACAAGGGACACCGGGAAGGGCAAATTGAAGCAGGGTCGCTAAACGCAGACGGTGCAACGCTAACTGTCGCTGCGAATCGGACATCTTTCGATTTGCCTGCCAACCTCGACCGCGTCCGCCGCCGGGCTCGCCTCCTAACAGAGTCAGCACCCGTTCCGTATCGTGTGTGCCGATGTGATTCATCAGCAATCGCAAACTTTGGGGCGGGTAATTCTCCACAATGTCCTCTATGCGCTGCAAGAAAGTTTCACCATCGCCTTCGGTCAAAAATTGCAGGATGGCGGTACGGAAGGGGTAGTTCATCACGCTGTCCAACTGGCGACCCAAGAGGTACCGACGGCGGTGACCGTAGCTCTCTTTTGTAGAGGCATCCTCCCACACCTCGCCCAATACCAACGCCTCGGCGTCGGTAGTCTTAACCCGCCGACGCATAGCATCCAAAAAGCCGTCCGGCAATTCGTCCGCCACATCCAGTCGCCAGCCAGCAGCACCGGCAGACAACCAGCGGGACACAATGCCGTCCTCGCCGTTAATATACTCCATAAAAGCGGGGGAAAGTTCTTCCACCTCGGGCAATGTATCGAAACCCCACCAGGACGCATACTCGTTAGGCCACGAACGGAAATGATACCAAGCCGCATAGGGTGAATCGGGCGAGTTATACGCGCCCACACTGTCGTACCGGCGCTCGCGGTTAAAATATACACTGTCCGCGCCCGTGTGACTGAACACGCCGTCGAGAATCACCCGCACCCCTCGCTCGGCGGCGGCACTCATCAAGGCGCGGAAGGAGTCCTCGTCTCCCAACAGAGGATCGATGCGCCCGTAATCCGCCGTGTCGTATCGGTGATTGGAATGAGCCTCAAATATAGGATTAATATATATACAGGTGACACTCAGTTCTTTTAGATAATCCAGTTTTTGCCGTATACCCTCCAAATCGCCGCCGAAAAAGTCGTTGTTCCACACCCGACCATTAGCATCCGGCTGCCACACCACCGACTCCTGCCAATTCTGGTGCAACACCCGATCTGCCGGCACATCCTTCTTGGGATCACCCGATGCAGCGAAACGATCGGGAAAGATCTGATACATAATGCCCCCGGCCAACCAGTCCGGGGTGGTATAGTCCTCCTCGTAACAGGTGAGTTGCCAGCGAGGAACGGATTTACCGGGAGAATAGGCGGCGGAACCATCCGGTTGGCGAATCAGCCAGCCCTCGCCCATCGCCACCCGCAAACGGAAGCCGTACCAATAAACGCCGCTATCGGATGGGGTGTAATGAATCTCCCACCACTCGTGATAGTCGCCGTCCATACCCGCCCAGTACATATCCCATTCCTGCACGGGGTGACCATCCGGCTCCACCGTTAGCACCACACGGCTGCATCCCCAGTCACGGGGCATCCGCACCCGCAGATGCACCGCCGTACCTACTGCTACCGCTCCAAAAGGGGCGCGATGTTGACGGTCTCTGGAATCAAAAAACGCAGGCAAACCCAACACTCCTTGCGCAAAATAATCTAATAATGTATATATAATACCCTAAACCGCTTCAAAGGTCAATAAAAGATACAAAAAAGCCCCCGCCTGACGGCAGGGGCTTTTTTACAAATACATTAGCCCAGATTCTTCTTTAAGGTATCCAGCTGAGCGCGCAGCTCGGCAGGCAGATGATCGCCGAACTTCTTGTAGTGCTCCTCGATCTCGGCGGCTTCCTTGGACCACACGTCCTTATCTACGGTCAGGATGCCCTTGAGGGTGTCCAGATCCATATCCAAGTCGGTCAGGTCGATATCCTCCGGCTGGGGCACGTAACCGATGGCGGTCTCCTGCGCAGTAGCCTTGCCTTCGCAACGGTCGATGATCCAGTTCAGCACGCGCATATTATCGCCGAAGCCAGGCCACAGGAAGTTGCCCTCGTCGTCGGTGCGGAACCAGTTGACGTTGAAGATCTTGGGCGCCTTATCACCCAGTTTCTTGCCCATCTCCAACCAATGGCGGAAATAGTCACCCATATGGTAGCCGCAGAAAGGCAGCATCGCCATAGGATCGCGGCGGACCACACCCACGGCGCCGGCGGCGGCAGCAGTGGTCTCAGAGGCCATTGCAGAGCCAATGAACACGCCGTTCTCCCAGTCGCGGGACTGATAGACCAGCGGAGCGCACTTGGCACGACGTCCACCGAACACGATGGCGGAAATCGGCACGCCGGCACCCTTGTTAAATTCATCGGAGATGCAGGGGCAGTTTTCGGCGGGAGCGGTGAAACGGCTGTTGGGATGAGCGGCACAGGTGCTCTTGTCCGCCTTGTTGAACTTGGCGGGATCCCAGGGATTGCCGCGCCAGTCGATGGCGTTCTCGGGCAGGTTCTTGTTCAGGCCTTCCCACCACACGGTGTTGTCATCCTGACACAGCGCCACATTGGTGAAGATGGTGTTCTTCTTGGTGGACTCTAAGGCGTTGAAGTTAGAGTGCTCGTTGGTGCCGGGGGCCACGCCGAAGAAGCCGTTCTCGGGATTGATGGCGTACAGACGGCCATCCTCACCTATGCGCATCCAAGCGATATCGTCGCCCACGGTCCACACCTTATACCCCTTCTCACGCAGGTAAGCAGGGGGGATCAGCATAGCCAGATTAGTCTTGCCGCAAGCAGAGGGGAAGGCGGCAGCGATGTAGTGCACCTCGCCCTTGGGGTTTTGCAGACCGAGGATCAGCATATGCTCGGCCATCCAACCCTCTTTCCAGCCCTGGAAGGAAGCGATGCGCAACGCAAAGCACTTCTTGCCCAGCAGCACGTTGCCGCCGTAGCCGGAGTTGACTGAGATGATGGTGTTGTCCTCGGGGAAATGGCAAATATACCGCTTCTCGGGATCCACGTCACAACGGGAGTGGAGACCACGCACCCAGTCGTTGCTGTCACCCAGCACATCCCACACTTGATTGCTCACGCGGGTCATAATCAGCATATTCAGCACCACATACACGCTGTCGGTAATCTCCACGCCGATTTTGGCCAGAGGAGAGCCGATGGGGCCCATGGAATAGGGGATGATGTACATGGTACGGCCCTTGTAGCTGCCGCGGGCAATGTCATACAGCTTTTTGTACATTTCCTGAGGCTCACACCAGTTATTGGTGGGGCCGGCCATCTCCTTGGTGGAGGTGCAGATGAAGGTGCGGTCCTCTACGCGAGCCACGTCGTTGGGGTTGGTGCGATGCAAATAACAGCCGGGCAGAATGTCCTGATTCAGCTGGGTCAATTCACCCAGTTCTACCGCCAGACGACGCAGCTCATCCCGCTGCTCGTCGGTGCCGTCCACCCAAACGATGTTATCGGGGGTCAGCAGGGCTTTCATCTCTTCCAGCCAGGCCAATACAGTCTTGTTGTTGGTCATAGTCGTGTTCTCCTTTCGTTGTCGGTGGCGTTCTTTCTTACAAAAACGCCAACTATCCACGGATAACATTATAGCGGAAAGACTCTTTCTTTGCAATAGTGGATTGTTAATTTTTTGATAATTTTACGCATTTCCTGATTCTGTCTTGAATTTTCTTGGTTTTTTCGTTGCATCCCACAAGAAACTGTGGTAAAATACGGAGCATATATTGATGACAAGAGGTGTCTCGTATGAACTGTTGCGGTTATCATTCCCACACCACCTTCTCCGATGGCAAAAACACAATGGAGGAGATGGTTCAGTCAGCCATCCGGCTAGGGATGCCGGTCATCGGCTTCTCCGACCACAGCGACTCCCCCTATCAGGACTACTGTATGCGACAGGCGGACTATCCTGCTTATCTGGCAGAGCTGCGCCGTTTGCAGGAAAAATATACAGGACAGATCACCATTATGCGAGGTATCGAACTGGATTCCCACTCTGACCCCTCCATCGTCCGCGAGCTGGATTATTTCCTCTGCTCAGTGCACGAACTGGTGTTTGAGGACCGCTTCTACGGCATCGACCACGCCGCCAGTCTGCAAATGGACTGCATCAACAACGAACTGGGCGGCGATAAGTTAGCCTTTGCCAAGATGTATTTCGACGAGCTGACCGCCCATGTTCAAAAAAACACGCCCACCATCGTGGGCCACTTCGACGTACTCACTAAGTTCAGCCTGATGAACGAAGAGGACCCAGCCTATCAGCGCATCGCATTGGACGCGCTGGAAAAGGTGGTCAAGGTGTGTCCCGTGTTGGAGATCAACACCGGCGCCATCTCTCGCAAATGGCGCACCACCCCCTACCCCGCGGACTTCATTCTTTCCGCCCTGCGGGAGATGGGGGGCAAGATTATTCTGGGCGCGGACACCCATGCCGCCGACACCATCGACTGCGCCTTCCCCCTGGCAGTAGAAATCGCCAAGAAAAACGGTTTTGACACCCTGCTTACCCTGTGGCCCGACGGATTCCACGAGGAGAAGATATAAACGCAAAGAGCCTATGCGACCGCGATCGCATAGGCTCTTTTTTATTGTGCCATAGGCAAAGTCAGTTTTACCTTAAACAAGTCGCCGTCCACCATCAGTTCCAAACGGCCGCCCTGCAATTCCATCAGACTGCGAGCAATGGACAAACCCAAACCGCTCCCTTCGGTATGACGGGCACTGTCCCCTCGCACAAAGCGCTCCAACAGCTCCTCACCACTCACATGCAGAGACACACGGGATATGTTGCGAAACACCACCTGCACCTCACCATTCAGCGCCGCCAGATCTACATAGACCCGCGTGCCCTGTTGAGCGTATTTGCAGATGTTGTTCATTAAATTGTCCAGCACCCGCCATAGATGCCGTCCGTCCGCCAGCGCCGTCACCGACACCTCGGGATAGTGGGTCAGCAGGGTCAGGTCGGCAGCTTGTGCCTTTTCAGTGTATTCCCCCACCATCTGATCCAGAAGCACCTCCATCCGACAAGGAGCCACTGTCACCGACAGGTTGCCCGTGGATGCCTTAGAGGCTTCCATCAGATCCTCCACCAGTTTTTTCAGTCGCGCCGACTGGCGAGAGAGCACTTCCAAGTACTCCTGCAATACAGGGTCCTCAGGGTTTTGCTTCTCCATCAGGTCCACATAGTTAATGATTGAGGTCAGCGGGGTCTTAATGTCGTGGGACACGTTGGTAATAAGCTCCGTTTTGAACCGTTCGCTCTTCATCCGCTGTTCCACCGCTTGGGATAAACCGTCGCGGATATGGTTGATCTCCTGCGCAGTCGTCCGCAGAGAACCCGTCAGGTGGCGGGTATCGATCTGGTGCTCCACCTGCCCTGCGGCGATACGGTGCACTCCTTTTTGCAGTCGAGTCAGATTAAGGGCCAACAAGAGAATGAAAGGCACCAACAGCAGTTTTTCCAGCATCCACCATACGATTAGGTTATCCGGTTCCCATCGGTTGACCCACAGCAAGGCGAACTCCAACAGAGAAACGCCCACCACAGCCAATATCACCTGCCACAGGGTGGATAAATTTTGTCCTACCACCCGAAAGCCGCCCACCACCCATCGGAATACACGAGCAACAAGGGTGTTTTGCCATAGAGTACGGGTCTTGACGCGGGTGACAAAGCTCATCACATAACTGAAAAGCAATCCCAAGAAAACGACCGCCGTCACTGCCAGCATTGCCAGACCCACGACTCCGCCGTCACTCTCGTCAACCGCATACAGCAAACCGAAGATCACCGCTCCATATAGCAGAGTAAACAAGTCAAAGGGGATACGATCCACGGGATTACATTGAGGCTCGTCTGTTCCGTTCCGGCGACCCGCCACACTGCACAGAAACACAAAACACACCAGCATCAACACCCACCCGAAGATGCCAAAGCCAATACACAGCCAGCGGTTTGTGTGCCACCAAGTAACGGTGCGCACTCCAACATCCAGCCAACTATCCCCTGTCAGATGCTCTGCGGAGGGACAGTACAGGGTGGCGCTGACGCGGCCGTCTCGATCCTCCCACGCTTTATCCTCATAATAGAAAGTATCCACGGAATAAGCCAGATAATTGCTCCCGTCGTAGGTAGAGGCCAGCACCGCGCCGTCACGGTCGGTGATGACGTAAGTGTACGGCATGTTTTCGTATACCTCGTCCACCGTACCGGTGAGCACGTAATCCCGCGCCATCTCCCAGTCATACAGGCGGAGGAAATATTCCGCCACCCTCCGCTGGGCCATATCGGTGGTTCCCTCGGCTCCGGCGATCAGCACGCTGACACAGGCGCCGCCTATGAGCACCAAACCGCCCAGAAACAGCGCCACGGTCAGAAACACTGCCGTCACCTTAACGGGCAGTCGGTAATACCATTTGTTTATCACTTAGGTTCCGCCTCCCTCCAGCTTATAGCCTTGTCCCCAGACCACCTGTATGTAGCGGGGTTCTGCGGGGTTAATCTCGATCTTCTCCCGCAGATGGCGGATGTGCACCGCCACCACCCCCTCGCTGCCCAAGGGGTCCTCCTGCCACACCCGACGGTAGATTTCCCGCGGAGACATCACCGTGCCTGGGTTTTCCATACACAGTTTAAGAATATCGTATTCTCGCGGAGTGAGAGTGACCGGCTCTCCGTCCACTGTCACTTGCTTTCGGCGGTCATCCAGAGAAAGGCCGCCCACTGTCAGGCAAGTATCCTCTCCCACGTTCGGTCCGCTCCAATGCATATACCGTCTGAGCTGGCTGCGCACCCGCGCCAGTAATTCCACAGGGTTAAAGGGCTTGGTGACGTAGTCGTCCGCCCCCACGTTGAGTCCCAACACCTTGTCGGTGTCCTCGCTCTTGGCGGTGAGCAGAATGACCGGCAGATTGTGCCGGCGGCGCAGGGCGGCAATCGCGGTGATGCCGTCCATCTCGGGCATCATCACGTCCATCAGCACCAGATGCACGGTGTGGCGTTCCAAAAGCGCCAGCGCCTGTGCGCCTGTGTAGGCCGCCAGGGTGGTATATCCCTCCGCCTCCAGATAAATTTTCAACGCCGACACGATGTCTTTTTCATCGTCGCAGATAAGAATGGTTGCCACGGCCCTCGCCTCCTCACAAGTACAGTATACACCCATTCCCCCTTAAAAGGGAAGAGGGAATCCCTTTAAGATTTCATTAAAAAACCGAGGCAACGTTTGTTGCCTCGGTTTTTGTCTTTATTCCGTTATGGGCAGGCTGGCGATGGCGTTGAGTTCCATACCCGCGGTGTGACCACTGAGCAGTTCGTAATAGCCTTGAGCCGCCACCATGGCGCCGTTATCACCGCACAGAGACAGGGGCGGGGCATACAAGTGGTATCCCCGCTCTGCACAGGCAGCTTCCATTCCCGCCCGCAGACCGCTGTTGGCGGACACGCCGCCCGCCAGCACGATGGTATCCATCCCCAGATCCTGTGCCGCCAGCATCGTGTTGCCCACCAGCAATTCGGTGACCGTATGCTGGAAGGAAGCACACAGATCCGCCTTGTTCACCGTTTCGCCTTTCTGCTCCGCGTTGTGCAGACGGTTGATGACCGCCGTTTTTAGACCCGAAAAGCTGAAATCATAGGGACTGCCCTCCACGCGGGGACGGGGCAGGGCGTAGGCGGTGGGGTCCCCCTCGTGGGCCAGTTTATCCAGCGCTACGCCGCCGGGATAGGGCATCCCCATGGCCCGCGCCGCCTTGTCGTAGCATTCTCCCGCCGCATCGTCGCGGGTGCGTCCGATCACCTCGAAGCGGGTGTAATCCTCCACCTTGACGATATGGCTGTGACCGCCCGACACCACCAAGCACAAAAAAGGCGGTTTCAGGTCAGGATGAGCCAGATAGTTGGAGGCAATATGACTGCGTAGATGGTGCACGGGGATGAGGGGCTTAGCCGTCGTCAGCGCCAATCCTTTGGCAAAGCTAACGCCCACCAGCAGCGCGCCGATGAGACCGGGGGCATAGGTGACGGCAATGCCGTCGATGTCCGACAGGGTCACCCCCGCCTCATCGAGAGCGCGGCGCACCACACCCGAAATGGCCTCTGCGTGACGACGGCTGGCGATCTCCGGTACCACGCCGCCATATTTGCGATGCTCTTCCACCTGCGACGCGATGATATTGGACAGCACTTTGCGGCCGTCCTCCACCACCGAAGCAGCAGTCTCATCGCACGATGATTCAATACCAAGAATTAACATAACGATTACCTCAATAATACAACGAATAAATGGCCGCGTCCTCGGTGGGATTGCGGTAAAAACCCGGGCGCACCCCGTCCCGCACGTAACCCGCGCCCTCATACAGCTGAATGGCAGGCGTATTGGACGCCCGCACCTCCAAGGTGATACGGTACAATCTGTGGGCGACACCGTAAGCCGCTAACTCAGTCAGCAGCGCTTGCGCCACCCCTTGCCGACGGGCGGCAGGGTCTACCGCCACGTTGGTAATGAAGCCCTCGTCTACCAGATGGTGCATCCCTACGTAACCCATCACTTTGCCGTCCTGCTCCGCCACACGAAAGATCGCATGAGGATTGTCCAGCTCCTCCCGCAGCGAAATCTCGGACCAGGGAGCGACAAAGCACGCCCGCTCCAACGCCGCCACAGAGGGAATATGCTCCATTCTCATAGGAACGATAACCACCGGGATGCACCTCCTTCACCTTAAACAGCAGTACAGGGGCAGATTTCTCTGCCCCTGTGATGTTTCTTACATATTCTCCTCGATGTAGGTGACCAGCTGACCTACGGTGCGAATCTTCTCCACCATCTCATCCGGCACTTCACCAATATTAAACTCATCCTCCAAGGACATCAGCATATCCACCAGATCAAGAGAATCGGCGCCCAGATCGTCCACCAAATCGGTGTCGGGGGTGATGCTGTCTGCGTCCACGTCAAACTGATTGCTCAGAATCGCCTGAATCTTTTCGAATACCATAGTAATTTTCTCCCTTCATAATCTGTCCGATGACGGGATGCACATCGGACCGTCTTGTTTTCACTCGTCGGAGAAGGCTCTCCACTACTCACATATTAGGGGATAGTCTGCCGTTTGTCAATAATTTTTTGCATTTTCCGCGGAGTTTTACTGTTTCTTCTCCTGCAAAAACTCTTCCAAGCACAGTCCTTTTTCCATGATTTCCTTGGCCGCTTCTCTACCCACGTAGCGGAAATGCCAAGGCTCGTAAATGACACCTGTGACACTCTCCTTGTTCTTGGGGAAACGGAGGACGAAGCCGTATTCGGCACAATTCTCCATCAACCAGCGGAATGCGGCGGTATTCTCAAAAGTCTCCGTAAGGCTATAATCACCGCTTCCATACAGATCCACCGCCAAGCCCGTGTGATGCTCGCTGTAACCGGGACGCTTAACGATCTGTCCCGCGGCCTTCTGAGCCTGAATCTCGGTGAGGGTTTGAGGCTGTTTGTTCACCTGACGCCAATACAGTTCTTTCTGCTTGGCCACAGAACGATAGCCGGATTGGACGCCAATATTATAGGCTTTGCCCGCCTCAATCATAGCCTTCAAGTCTTCTAGAATTCGCTTATCCACACGCTGACGACCGGCATCGCCCAAAATCTCTGTTAAACCATCCTCGCTGTAATCGGAAGGAATAGCATTCCAGTCGTTGACCAGACGGAGGTTCCACGGAATCTCACTGTCTGCTGTATAAGAATCTTTCTGCACATAGCGGCCGTCGGTCTTGAATTGCAGCAGACCGTCCGCATCCAGATACACTTCGCCAGAGGGTCCCGCTTGGGTAGTGGAGGCGGTGGTTTCCGAGTGGGTAGTCGTAGTGGTGCTTTCAGGTGTGGACGGCACGACATAATCCGCGTGGATATAGGCGGTATCGCCCCCCAAAGCGATGCGGTACCAGTCGCCCTCCACGGCCAACACCTCCACAGTCTCGCCCGTTGGCAGGACGCCTAACACCTCGTACTCGGTGCCGGGGCCACTGCGCATATTCAGTTGATCGGTAGTGACAAAGAATCCGATCGAGGCAGCCTTTGTCGTGGTCGTTGTGGTGTCAGGGGTGGGGGCAGAGGACTCCTCCTGTGGCACCTCGCCACCCAGCCATTCCCCGATCTGGGGAAACAGCAGCGCCAGTGTCAAGCCCAACACCGCCAACGATAAAAACAGGACGATCACAATGCCCACCGAGCCGCCTCTTTTCTTGCGACTGCTCTTATATTTGTGTTTCTTAGCCATAGGGGTTTCTCCTTTGTCGGGGTTTGTCGATTTATATTCATTATACACCTCTTTCGTGAAAATACAAGCGGATTATTTCGTTGGCAAAAACATTTGCTCTTTATATTATATTGTTTTAATGTAAAAAAGTTGTTGACAGCATGCATTTTGTGTGTTAAAATGGCTGATGCCGCATGTAACGGGCGCTCTTTTGTGAGCATAAGTGACATCGTCCGCCCCGCGCAGCGAGTCTATAGAAAAGGTAGGTACGCCTAATGTACGCAATTATCGAAACCGGCGGCAAGCAGTACAAAGTTCAGAATGGCGACACTCTGTTCATTGAGAAGCTGAATGCTGTCGAAGAGGAATCCGTCACCTTCGATAAGGTGATCGCACTGCACGACGATGCGAACCTGAAGGTCGGCGCTCCCTATGTGGAGGGTGCCACCGTCACCGCTCATGTGCTGAAAAACGGCAAGGGTAAGAAGATCACTGTCTTCACCTATAAGCCCAAGAAGGGTAAGGCCCGCAAGTTGGGTCACCGTCAGCCCTACACCAAGGTGCAGATCGACACCATCAACGCCTGATTATGATTCGGGTCCGGTATAAAGCCACGGGCGATCTCCTCATCGGTTTCACTCTCTCCGGCCACGCCGGGGCAGGCGACTACGGACAGGACATCGTATGCGCGGCCGTTTCCAGCGCAGCCTATATGACGGCCAACACCGTCACTGAGATCATCGGCGCCGCCGCTTCCATCACCGTCGACGACGGTTATATGGATATGACGATCACCGACAACCTCAACGACTGCCAAAACGTATTATCCGGCTTTCGACTCCATTTACAGGCACTGCAAGAACAGTATCCCGCGCGGATACAGCAACTAATTATGGAGGTGTAATTCCTATGTTGAAACTGAACATCCAGCTGTTCGCCCACAAGAAGGGCGTTGGCTCCACCAAGAACGGCCGTGACTCTGAGTCCAAGCGTCTGGGCGTTAAGCGCGCCGACGGTCAGTTCGTGCTGGCCGGCAACATTCTGGTTCGTCAGCGTGGCACCCACATCCACCCCGGCAACAACGTGGGCATTGGCTCTGACGATACCCTGTTTGCCAAGGCCGACGGTATTGTCCGTTTCGAGCGTTGGGGCAAGGATCGTAAGCGCGTCAGCGTGTACGAGAAGCAGTAATTGCTGTAAAGGATTCCCACCTGCTGTGCAGGTGGGAATTTTTTGTTGCCATCTGTCTCAACTTATTATATAATAAATGTGTATATGCTTATACTACCTCTTAAAAGGGAGGAATTGAAACTATGTTTGTAGATAAAGCAATCATCAAGGTCCGTGCCGGTAACGGCGGCGACGGTGCCGTCTCTTTCCATCGAGAAAAGTTTGTGGCCGCGGGCGGCCCCGATGGCGGTGATGGCGGACGTGGCGGCAGCATCATCTTCCGCCCGGACGACGGTATGAATACCCTGTCCGATTTCCGATACCAGCGAAAATACGCCGCCTCCCATGGTGAGAATGGACAGACCAACCGCAAATCCGGCAAAAGTGGCGACAACTGTGTCATTCGTGTGCCCCGCGGCACCCTGATCTACGATAACGAGACCGGTCGCTTGATGGCGGACATGTCCGGTGACGAGGATTTTGTGGCAGCCAAGGGCGGGCGCGGCGGCTGGGGTAATAACCACTTCGCCACCGCCACCCGTCAGGTGCCCCGCTTTTCCAAACCCGGTGTTCCCGGCGAGGAATACGAGCTGCGACTGGAGCTGAAGCTGCTGGCGGACGTGGGTCTGGTGGGTTTCCCCAACGTGGGCAAGTCCACCCTCATCTCGGTGGTCAGCGAGGCCAAGCCCGAGATCGCCAACTATCACTTCACCACCATCACCCCCGTGCTGGGTGTGGTGCGTCCCGCCCCCGGCGTATCCTACGTAATGGCGGACATTCCCGGTGTCATCGAGGGCGCCAGCGAAGGCGTAGGCTTGGGACACGACTTCCTTCGCCATGTAGAGCGGTGCCGCCTGCTGGTACACGTGGTGGACGTCTCCGGCAGCGAGGGACGTGACCCCATCACAGACTTTGACACCATCAATGAAGAATTGCACAAATTTAATGAGGAGTTGGCTTCCCGTCCTATGATCGTGGCAGGCAACAAATGTGATCTGGCCACCGACGAACAACTCGAAGCTTTTGCCGCTGAAATGGAACGGCGTGGCTACGACTATTTCCCCATGATGGCTCCCATCGCCCACGGCACCGAGGAGATTGCCAAACGGTGCGGTGAATTGCTATCCAAGCTGCCTCCCATCCGCCGCTTCGAAGCAGAGGCGCCGGTGCTTCCCTCTCCCGAAGACCTGCGAGATCACTCGGTACAGATCATCAACCGCGACGGCGTGTATTTTGTCGAAGCCAACTGGCTCTTCCGCGTTATGCGGGGTATCCGTTTCGATGATCCCGACGGACTGCAATATTTTGAACGGGTTTTGCAAGGTGCCGGCGTCATTGACGCCCTGCGAGCCGCCGGCTGCGGTGAAGGCGACACAGTGAGCATCTACGACTTCGAGTTTGACTTTATTGACTAAGGAGAGTTCCGTATGGAGCGTTTGTATCCCCAAGAACTGGATCTGCACACCCTCAGCCCCTTGGCGCTGGCCTTTGTAGGGGATGGGGTATATAGCCTGATGGTGCGGGAGCGTCTGCTCAGCCAAGCCAACCGCCCCGTCAACGACCTGCACAAGTTGGCCGTGCAAGAGGTGCGCGCTGAGGCGCAAGCCGAGGCGATGAATCGCATCCTCCCCCTGCTCACCGAGGAGGAAGAGGCCGTTTTCAAACGAGGGCGTAACGCCCACACCGCCCGCTCCGGTGCCGACTACCATCGAGCCACCGGTCTGGAGAGTTTATTCGGTTATCTGTATTTGGCAGGGCGCATTGAACGGATTCGGGAATTATTCCGTCTCTGCGTAGAAGAATAAGCAAAGGGGGGCGTTATAATGAAACAGCGAAAAATCAACTGGAAAACCATAATGATGGACGGCTTTTTTATGCTGTTGGGCAGCCTGAGCTACGCGCTGGCGGTGGATATGTTTTCTGCCCCCAACAACATTGCCCCCGGCGGTGTCACGGGCATTGCTACTATGCTCAACTACATCAGTGTACACCATTTTCCCTTTGAGATCCCCATCGGTCTGGCTACCGTAGCCATGAATATCCCTCTGCTCATCGCCGCGTGGGTGGTTATCGGTCATCGTCTGGTGTTGCGCACCCTTGTGGGATTGGGCATGTCCAGCTTGCTCATTGACCTTTTGGAGCCGATCATTCCGCCTTTTCAGGGAGAGAACATCCTTACCTGTATCTTCGGCGGTGTCTTGCTGGGTCTGGGCGTTGGCCTGATTCTCAGTCGAGGGGGCACCACAGGCGGCAGCGAGATCGTGGCCCGTCTGTTGGAGCGGAGGTTTCCCCATATCCAGATGGGCAAGCTGATCCTTTCCGTGGACGCAGTGGTCATCGCCTCCTCGGCGCTGGTATATCAGCAGTTGGAGAGCCCTCTCTTTGCGGTGGTACTGGTTTTCGTCAGCAGCATGGTGACCGACTGGGTTATCTACGGCGGTCGCCACGGCAAAATGGCCATGATCCTGTCCAAGAAGCAGCCCGAGATTACCGCCGCCATTATGGAACGGGTCAACCGCGGTGTCACCCTGCTCAAAGCAGAGGGTGCCTATTCCGGTTCGGATCAGAAGATGATCCTATGTGCCGTGCGGCGGGACGAGACTTTCCGTCTGCGGCAACTGGTATTTGAGATCGATCCAGACGCCTTTTTTATGATGCTGTCCACTGACGAGGTGCGCGGTTATCGCTGGCTGGATCCTCACGAAAACTAAAACAAGAAAGCCCGATGCGCTCGCATCGGGCTTTCTTGTTATTCTTCTTCCGTTTCCACCGGTGCCGGCCGCACACGGATCTCTTCGGGGCGGGTCTTCTCCACACGGGTGACCTCCACTGACAATCCATCCGCAACAAAGGTGTCGCCGGCAGCAGGAATACACCCCATTGCCTCCATCACCCAACCGCTGACCGTGGTGGCTTCGCACTCCGTCTCCGTCTCAAAATACTCCATCAGTTCTTCCAACTCCATAGAGCACAACACCAAACAACTGCCGTCGGACTGAGGCAGAAAATCCTCAATGACGTCGTCGTGTTCATCCCAAATATCGCCCACCAGCTCCTCCAGCACATCCTCCATCGTGACGATGCCCAGAGTACCGCCATATTCGTCAGTGACGATAGCGATATGGGATTTCTCCGCTTGCAGCTTGTTCAGCAGTAATCGAATCTTCATTGTAGGCGGAATGAACACCGCAGGTTTCATTAGCTTATCGGGGGTAGGCTTGTTAACCGCCTCCCGATAGTAGTCCTTATGATACACCACGCCGACCACCCGATCCATCGTCTCCTCATACACAGGGAGACGGGAGAAACCGGTCTCTAAAAACGCCTCGCCCAGTTCCTTGGAGGTGGCATCCAGCGGGATGCCCGCCACGTCTACGCGGGGAATAAGAATATCCACTGCTTCCCGATCGTTGAAGGCGATGACCCGTCGAATCATATCGCTCTCCTGCTCACCCAGCGAGCCGCCCTGCTCTGCCTCGTCCACGATGGTCAGCAGCTCCTCCTCGGTGACCGTCTGCTCGCCGGAGGTCTTAAAGAGCAGGCGCAACAATTTCTTCCACAAAGAAAAGAGAAAATTAATGGGCGCCAGTACCCATGTAATCATCCGTAACAGAGGGGCGGTAGTGAGCACAAAGCCGTCGGCATATTCCTTGGCCAGACTCTTGGGCGAGATCTCGCCGAAAATCAGCACCACCAAGGTGGTCACAATGGTGGATACCGCCGCCGCCGCATCCTCCTGCAAGATGAGCTTGGCAAAGAAAATGGTGGCGATGGTGGTCAGCAAAATATTCACAATGTTATTACCCACTAAGATAGTGGACAGCAGGCGATCGTAATCCTCTGCCATTTTCAGTGCCAATACGGCTCGTTTGTTGCCGTCCTCCGCCATTCCTTTGAGTCGAATGCGGTTAAAGGTAGAGAAGGCGGTCTCCGTTGCCGAGAAATAGCCGGACAACGCCACCAGCACCAGCATTAACAGAATCGATCGTATACTATCAGGGTCCATGTTTGTTTTTCCAACTCCTTATATATACTCATAGGGAATGCTGGTGATATCATAGCAGAATCCTAGCGAAATGTCCAGTAATATTTCCTTTTAGGTATATTTCTCACTCGAACCACCACACTAATGTCATTAAAAGGAGGAGAAACTATGGATTGGTGGATGATCGGAAAGGCCGCGTTGGTGGGTGGCGGTCTCTGTGTGATCGGACAGGTGCTCATCGACTATACCAAATGGACGCCCGCGCGGATCCTGGTAGGGTACGTGGTGGCGGGTGTGGCGCTCACCGCGCTGGGACTGTATGAACCCTTGGTGAACTGGGGCGGCTGCGGCGCTACCGTACCCCTCACCGGCTTCGGCTATGCGCTGGCCAACGGAGCGCGGGAAGCGGTGGACAAACAGGGATTGCTGGGAGCGCTTACCGGCGGCCTGACCGGCACCGCCGCCGGCATTGCCACTGCGGTGACACTGGGACTTGTATTCGGCCTTGTGGGCAAATCAGGAGATAAGTCCTGACAGAAAGAGGGCGCTCCGCCATAGGGAGTGCCCTCTGATTTATTCCACCACCATATAGATCAGCGGCATTTCGCCGGGTGGCTGAGGCGCCACGGTCAGAGCCGCCCAATAGGCGTCGGCGGCGTGATCCACCGCCTGCGTGCGGTTGGTATAGAGCCACGCTACGGTTTCCCCCGCCCGCACATAGTCGCCTGTCTTTTTCACCATTCGGATACCGGCGGCGTGGTCGATCGTATCCTCCTTGGTGGCGCGACCCGCCCCCAAGGTGACTCCCACCACACCGATGGCTTCGGCGTCCATAGCGGTAATATACCCTTCCTCCCGCGCCGTCACCGCATACGACGGATCCGAGGGGAAGCGGGAGGGGTCAGTGAGATAAGTGCTGTCGCCGCCTTGGGCTTCCACCCAACGGCACATCTGACGGAAGGCGTCGCCGCTGTCCACCGCATCCTTCACCCGACAGGCAGCTTCTTCCTCCGACCAGCCGTGGCAAAGACGCAGCATCTGCGCCGCCAAGGCTTCGCACAACTGCCGCAGAGCCTTATCGCCACCGCCACTGAGAATCGCCACCGCCTCCTGCACCTCTAAGGCGTTGCCCACGGCTTCGCCCAAAGGAACGTCCATATTGGTGACCAACGCGGCGGCGCGACGACCACAAGCAGCGGCAATATCCACCATCTGCCGCGCCAGCGCCTCGCCATCCTCACGAGTCTTCATAAAGGCGCCGCTGCCCACCTTCACATCCAGCACGATGGAATGGGCCCCCGCAGCCAGCTTCTTACTCATAATACTGGAAGCGATCAGCGGAATGCTGTCCACCGTGGCAGTCACATCCCGTAGGGCATACAGTTTCTTATCCGCAGGGGCCAGATTGCCCGACTGCCCGATGATGGCAATGCCGACCCGCTCCACCTGCTCCAAAAAGGCTTGGGGTGAAAGCTCTGTGCGGTAGCCGGGGATGGATTCCAGCTTGTCCACCGTGCCGCCGGTGTGTCCCAAGCCGCGGCCCGACATTTTGGCCACCTTGCCGCCCAACGCGGCCACAATTGGGCCAACAATGAGACTCGTCTTGTCTCCCACGCCGCCGGTGGAATGCTTATCCACCGCCAATACGCCGAAGCGGGACAGATCTACCTGATCGCCGGAGCGCATCATAGCATCCGTCAGCCAGGCAGTCTCTTGGGCGTTCATCCCATTGAGGCACACCGCCATTGCCAGCGCCGCCATCTGATAATCGGGGATTGTCCCCACCGTGTATTCGCGGATCATATACCGAATCTGCTCCTCGGAAAGCGGCAAGCCTTGCCGCTTCTGCCGAATTACATCGTACATACGCATTATACATGCCCCCTTTTGCTATCAGTGTACCACATCTTTTTCCTTTTTACCACCCGTCAAAACAAAAAGAGTTTTTCCCAAACGACAAAAAACGGTGGAATATTTCTTTTGTCTGTGATAAAATGATGCCTGTAAACGAAATTTCCGTAACGGAGGATGGTTAAAATGGATTTCTTGGTAGAATGGTTTGAAAAGGTTTTCGGTTGGTTACCGGATGAATTATTCGTGGCGCTGGTCTCTATGGTACCGCTCATCGAGCTGCGCGGCGGTCTGCCCGTAGCCTATGCCCTGGGGATGAGCCTCTGGTTAGCCATTCCCATCTGTATTATTGCCAATTTAATTCCCGTTCCGTTTATCCTGTGGTTTATCACTCCCATCTTCAACGCAATGAAGAAAACCAAACTCTTCCGTCCCTTGGTGGAGAAGTTGGAAGCACGGGCCATGGGAAAAAGCGATAAGATTGAAAAAGGATATTTCTGGGGCCTTGCCTTGTTCGTAGGCATTCCCCTGCCCGGCACCGGTGCCTGGACCGGTGCCCTGATCGCCTCTCTGCTGGATATTCCCTTCAAAAAGGCCTTCCCTGCCATTCTGTTGGGCGTGCTTATCGCTACGGTAATCGTGGGACTGTTGGTCTGGGGGTTGCTGGACCCGGTCATCGCGCTGTTCGTATAAAAAGGAGCAAGAGGAAAGGGCATACTCTGTAAAAAGGATGCATATAATCCATTAGTCAAAGGAAAGGAATGACACCGATTATGGAGAAAACAATGCCCTATCTGCCGGAAGGCGACCTCATAGACACCCCCGAGAACTGCGCCGCCACTGCCAGCATCACCGCTCTGATGCAGGCACAAGCCGATGGCCGACTGCTGGAAGGACGCGCTATACGCTGCGACGTGGAACACAACCTCTTTGTAAAGCTCCCCTGCGGTGAGGGAATTATTCCCCACACAGAAGGTGCCGTGGGCATCGCCGAAGGCATCACCAAGGACATCGTGCTCATCACCCGTGTCAACAAGCCGGTCTGCTTCGTAGTGACAGGGTTTCGGCAGACCGAAAACGGCTGTCAGCCGGTGCTATCCCGCCGCTTGGCGCAACAGCGCTGTCGGGAACAGTTTCTAGACCATCTGCAACAGGGAGACATTATCCGCGCACGGATTACACGTCTGGAAACCTTCGGCGCTTTTTGCGACGTGGGTTGCGGTCTGCCTGCTCTGCTCCCTATTGCAGATATTTCTGTGAGCCGTATTCTCCATCCCGCCGACCGTCTGAGCGTGGGAATGGAGATTCTGGCAGTGGTCTCCTCCTTGGATAACGACCGCATCTGCCTGTCTCTGCGGGAGCTGCTGGGCACTTGGGAGGAAAACGCCGCCCGCTTTCGGGTAGGTGAAACGGTGGCGGGCATCGTCCGCTCGGTGGAACCCTACGGCATCTTTGTGGAGCTGGCCCCCAATCTGGCGGGCTTGGCAGAACCCCACCCCAACGTGAAAGTGGGACAGCAGGCCGCCGTGTATATTAAGAGCGTGCAGCCGGAGAAGCTGAAAATCAAACTAGCGCTCATTGATTCTCAAAACAACGATCAACCCCCTGCGCCTCCGGAATATTTTATCACCGACGGACCCCTCACCCATTGGCGCTATTCCCCCGAAGGATGCAGTCGGGTCATCGAGCGGTATTTTGACCGCGTCCATTAAGTTTTTATGAAATATTCCCCGACGGGTTGCAAACCTGTCGGGGATTTTGCTATAATATAAGCAACACATTGAAAAGGAGGGGGAACGGATATGACAAAACGCTGGCTGGCACTGTGGACAACCCTATGTTTGATGGCCGCTATGCTGTGCGGCTGCGGCGACGACGGTACCGGCGCGGGATTCCGTTTCCCCATCGAACAAGAGCCCGTCGGCCTGGATCCCCAAACCGCTACCGATCCCTCGGCCGTCACGGTCATCGCCACCTTATTTGAGGGCCTCACCCGTATCGACAGCCATGGTATCGTTACCGACGGCGCCGCCACCCATACCGTGTCCCCCGACGGGCTTACCTACACCTTCACCTTGCGGCCGTCCTATTGGAGCACCATCCGCGTGCGGGGACAACAAACACCTTTTGACAAACCAACGCCGGTCACCGCCGACGATTTCTTGTTTGCCTTCACACGGGCAGTGGATCCCGCCACCGCTTCTCCCTTGGCGGCGGAATTTGACGGCATTTTAAATGCCGCCGCCATCCGCGCCGAGGAAAAGCCCCTCTCTTCCTTGGGGGTGCAGGCGCCGGACGAGCACACCTTGGTCGTCACCTTGGAGAAACCCGACGCCGGTTTTCTTGCCAAA
The DNA here is from genome assembly GCA_045578085.1 of Acutalibacteraceae bacterium. Lineage (GTDB taxonomy): Bacteria > Bacillota > Clostridia > Oscillospirales > Acutalibacteraceae > UBA5905. The sequence continues at coordinate 20,422 of JAZNJO010000007.1, forward strand.
TTGAGCGGCACCCCTTTTATGCCTTGTAACCGCGCCTTCTTTGAGTATACGGGCGGGCGCTACGGGCTGGAGGAGGAATATGTCCTCTCCAACGGCGCCTTCCGTCTGGCGGTGTGGAATCACAACGAAAGCTTGCTGCTTTACAAACATGAAGCCTACCATCTGGCAAATGAGGTTACCGCCGAGGCGGTGCGTTTTGTTATCGGTGTAACCGATACGGTGTCTGCCTTGATGGACGGATCCCTAGACGCCGCCCCCTTGACCAAAGAGGAGCACGCCACCTTGAGCGATAACGCAGCCTACGGTGCGCTGAACGACTCCCTGCGAGGGCTGTGGTTTAACACCGGAGCAGATCCATTCACGGTGGCTCCTCTGCGGCGAGCCCTGCGGGACGGCATTGATTGGGGCGCGGTACATCACTACTTGCAAAATAATGCAGCAGAGTTGTGTGCCTACAGTTACGTGCCACCGGATGCCACAGTGGCGGGAGAAGACCTTTATCATCCGGAAGGACTGGTAACGCACGTCCTAAACGTGGAGACCAACGTGACGGCGGCGAAAGCGGAACTGGAAGAAGGGTTAAAAACACTCTATCTCGACAACCCTAACAGTCGTCTACGGTTTGAGATCATTGCGCCCGACGACACAGTCAGTGCCGATCTGGCTCGCTATCTGGTCCAGTCTTGGCAAAAACACCTGAACGTCTACCCCACCCTGACCCTCCTCCCCGAAGAAGAAGTAGAACGGCGGGTGAGAAACGGACAATATCAGGCGGCACTGTACACCTATGCCCCCACAGGGCTGACCGGCGCGGAGAATCTGTCCTGTTTTGCTTCCGACGCCACAGACAATCCCTCCCGCCTGAAAGACGACACGGTGGATGCCGCTGTTCTTCAAGCACTTGTCGGTGGACGAGAGAAACTGGAAGCGCTGGACAAAACCTTGTGGCAGGTTTGCCCCTGCGTTCCCCTCTCTTACCCTACCCGCTTTTATGGTGTGCGCAACGGCGTAAAAATAATGGGTGTGTCAATTCTTCCCTTTGGGGGTGGTCGTTACCACTCCCCCTTTGTCTTCCGCTCCGCACTCAAATGGGATTGAAATGCAAAAGACCGTCGGACAATGTCCGACTGTCTTTTTCTTACAGATTAATAATTCTCCTTGCGCACCTCGAAATAGGACTGAGGATGAGCGCATACAGGGCAGGCGGCGGGTGCCTTCTTGCCCATTACGAGATGACCGCAGTTGCGGCACTCCCACATGGTCTCACCGGCCTTTTCAAAGACCTGCTGCATTTCCACGTTGGACAGCAGCTTGCGATACCGCTCCTCGTGGGTCTTCTCAATGGCGGCCACCATACGGAATTGGGCGGCCAGCGCCTTGAAGCCCTCTTCCTCCGCCTCTTTGGCGAAACGATCGTACATATCGGTCCACTCGTAATTCTCGCCCTCAGCAGCAGCTTTCAGGTTGGCGGCGGTGTCGCCGATACCCTGCAACGCCTTGAACCACAGCTTGGCGTGCTCTTTCTCATTGTTAGCGGTCTCTTCAAAGATAGCCGCGATCTGCTGATAGCCCTCTTTCTTGGCTACCGACGCGAAATAGGTGTACTTGTTGCGAGCCTGGCTCTCACCAGCAAATGCCTCGGCCAGATTGCGCTCAGTCTTAGTTCCTTTCAGCTCCATAATGATGCCTCCTTATTTAGTAAGTTTAATTACAGTATACCCTGTCAAGCAAGGAAAAACAAGACGTTTTTCTATACCATATGTATAGATGGTTGGAATTTTCCATTTTGTATAGGTTTAGGGGTTGTGGATGGTGGGCGTTTTGTGCTACAATGCAATGTAGGATCTATTACCTACTTTGAAAAGAACGGGGGAATCGATATGGAGGCTCTGACTTTGCAGACCATTGCTCATATTGAGACGGATTTCGGCACCAAGTTCGGTGTGCCACGCCAGAGCGGTGTGGTGACAGAGTTGACGGGGCGGATCGTGTTTACACCCCCTTACCGCAACCCCGACGCGCTGCGCGGTATAGAAGATTTCTCCCACCTGTGGCTCGTGTGGCACTTCTCCGAGGTGCGGAAAGAAGGGTGGAATCCCACGGTACGACCGCCCCGACTGGGCGGCAATGCTCGCGTGGGCGTGTTTGCGACCCGCTCTCCCTATCGCCCCAATCCCATTGGTCTTTCCTGCGTGAAGCTGGTACGAGTCGACTGGCACACCCCCGACGGACCCGTGCTGGTGGTGTCGGGCGCCGACCTGATGAACGGCACCCCCATTTTTGACATCAAGCCCTACCTTGCTTATGCGGACAGCCTTCCCGATGCCGCCGGCGGCTTTGTGGCGGGTCTGACGGACCGTTCGGTAACGGTGGACTGCGACCCAAAACTACTGGCCCCGCTCCCCGAGGAGACTCGTCGCAGCCTGCTGGCAGTGCTCTCTCACGATCCTCGCCCGACCTATCAGAACGACCCCGAGCGGGTATATGGTATGGTGTTTGCGGGGTGCGACGTGCACTTCACAGTGGCAGAGGGCGTTCTGAGCGTGGTGGAGATCGACAAAAAATAGGTTTGTGTTGCTTTTTGTCGAGTTTTATGGTATAATTGTTTGGTACCCGTGAAGATGAGGAGGAATTGTTATGGGCCGTGCCGATGGAAAACTGCTGCGCCACACTGACCCGATGTATCGCGTCGTTGCTCACATTATGAAGACCCGCAGCGACTCGATGAACAACATTACGCTGGATATTCCTTTGGAACCGATTGAAAAATACATACGCCAAAAGAAAAAAGAAGGCATCAGCATGAGCCATATGGCAGTAATTCTGGCTGCTTTCAATCGCACGGTGTGTGATTTTCCTGCCCTGAACCGCTTCGTGGTGAATAAGCGTATTTATGCTCGTAACGAGATCGCCATCGGTATGGTGGTGCTTAAAGCCGGCGCCACCGGCGCGGAAACGATGAATAAGATCTATCTTCAACCGGAGGACACCATCCTGGACGTCAATCGTCGCATTAACGATTACGTGTCCGCCAGCCGCGACGTGGCAGATGAGAACCCCACCGACAAGATCATCAAAATATTGGTGGGCATTCCCGGTCTGCTACGGGTGGGTGTGAGTATCCTCAAATGGATGGACTGGCACAATCTGCTCCCCAAAGCCATCATCAACGCCAGCCCTATGCACAACACCATGGTGTTCACCAATCTGGCCAGCATCCGCACCAACCATATCCACCATCACTGCTACGATTTCGGCACCACCAGCATGATCATGGCCGCAGGCAACGCCCGCGAGGTGCCCCGCCGCACCCGCGACGGCGAGATCGTTCACGATAAGTGCCTTCCTCTGGGTCTGGTGATGGACGAGCGCATCGCCAGCGGCTATTATTTCGCTCAGGCTTTCCGAAAAATGAAGGAGTACTTTAAGAACCCCGCCCTGCTGGAAGAACCGCCGGAGCGTATTCTGGCAGATCCCGAACTGTAAACAGTAAAAAGAGCCGTGCAACCATTGGTTGCACGGCTCTTTTGGGTTTTATCTCTCTTCGCGGAAATAGGGAAGTCCCAGCGCCGCAGGGGGCTGATTCTTTTTGCTCCGCATGCTGGTCACTACCAACACCAATACAGTCACGATGTAGGGCAGCATCTTGAACAGTTCTTTGCCCGCAAAGCTGACACCCACAATGTAGCTGCTGGCTACGTACAAGGCACCGAACACGATGGAACCGAGGATGGCCAGATTGGGGCGCCACACGGTAAAGATAACCAGCGCCACAGACAACCAACCGATAGCGTCCACACAATACTCCCAGTTGCCGTTGAGGTAGTCCATAATGAAGGACAGACCACCCAAACCTGCAACGCCGCAACCCACGCAGGTAGCCACATAGCGATAACGGGACACATTGATACCCGCGGCGTCTGCAGTCGCAGGGTTCTCACCCACAGCCCGCAGATGGAGACCCACACGGGTGCGATTAAGCACGAAGGAAGTGGTCAGCGCAATGGCCAAAGCCAGATACACAAACACGCCGTAGCCGAAAAACAATTCACCGAACCAGCCCAACTTTTCTGCAAAAGGAAGGGAAGCCGTGAAGAACTTACTTCCCTTGGTGAAGATGGTGGAAGCCTCGTCGATGATGTACTCGGACATACCCACGCCCAAAGTGGTAATCGCCAGACCTGTCACGTTCTGGTTCGCTCGCAAGGTCACGGTGAGGAAACTGAACAAAAGGCCCATCAAAGCACCGCCGACCAAAGCGGCAATCAGGGGGATAACGACCGCCAACAGGGGGATAACGTTTTTCCATCCCACAGCGGTGAAATACATATACTCGGCATAGCAGCCGCAGGCGGCACCTACGCACATAACGCCGGGAATACCCAAATTAAGGTGACCCGACTTTTCGGTAATGGTCTCGCCGGTGGAACCCAGCAAGAAGGTCATACCCAAACGAATGGCGCTCACAAGAAAGGCTAACATTATGCATTCTCCTTTCTGCTGTTACGCGTCACGATACGGTACTGGAGGAAGAACTCACAGCCAATAATGAACAAGAGGATGATGCCGGTGACGATGTCTGCAATGGAACTGGGGACACGGAAATCCGTGGAGATCTGCTGAGAACCCTGCTCCAAGAAAACGATCAGGAAACCGGTCAAAACCATATAGAAGGGGTTAAACTTAGCCAGCCAAGACACCATAATGGCGGTGAAACCGCGACCGCCCACCGTGGTGGTGGAGATGGTATGATTGGTGCCGCCCACCAACAGCAGGCCTGCCACGCCGCAGATGGCGCCGGATACCAGCAGAGTGCGGATGATGACCTTCTTAACATTGATGCCAATGTAACGGGCGGTATTCTCACTCTCACCTACCACAGAGATCTCATAACCCTGCTTGGAATATTTGAGATATACGTATACGGCGATGGTCAGCACCGCCACTACAAGAACATTGAGCAGATAGGCTTGATCGCCCAGCGTAGGCAGACCGTAGTCGTGCATAGGTGTCAATACACCGGAACCGTCCTTAACAAACACTTTCAGGAAATAGGCCACTAACTGGGTCGCTACGTAGTTCATCATTAGGGTGAACAGGGTCTCGTTGGTGTTCCAGTAGGCTTTGCACACCGCGGGGAGTACCGCCCAGATCATACCCGCCAACACACTGGCGATAACCATCACGATAATGAGCAGCGGCAAGGGCATTTTGTCTCCCAGAAACATCATGGTGGCTGTACAAGCCAGGCCACTGATGAGCACCTGTCCTTCTGCGCCGATGTTCCAAAACTTCATTTTGAAGGCCGGCGTCACCGCCAAGGAGACACATAGCAGCATCGCCAGATTCTGTAACATATTCCAGATGCGGCGAGGAGTACCGAACACGCCGGATACCATAGAGCCGTATACCTGTACGGGATTCTTACCGGACAGCACCGTAATGAGCACGCCGGAGACCAACAGAGCCGCCAGCACCGCAATAGCACGCACCAGTAAGCGCAACCTCCAGGTGGTTGCCGCCTGATCCCGCTTGACTAAGTGAAACAGCGGGACATGCTTTTTATGGGTCATGCTCTTCTGCTTCTTTGCCATTACGCATCCCCTCCTTCCACGTGATCCGACTTAGTCATCAATAGACCGATCTCTTCCTTCTGGGCGGTACGACCGTCCACGACACCGGTGACACTGCCGCCGTTGACCACAAGAATGCGGTCACACAGCTCCATCAGCACATCCAGATCCTCGCCCACAAAGATCACTGCCACGCCCTGTTCTTTCTGCTTGTTGAGCAGATTATAGATGGTGTAGGAAGCGTTTACGTCCAAACCGCGTACAGGATAGGCGGCCATCAACACCGTAGGCGCCGAAGCAATCTCACGACCTACCAGCACCTTCTGCACGTTTCCGCCGGACAGATGCCGCACGGGGGTGGTGGCGCCGGGGGTCACCACCTGCAAATCCTCAATGATGTGCTCCGCCAGATCGCGGGGCTCCTTGCGTTGCAGGAACATACCCTTACCTTTACGGTAGCTGCGAAGCATCATATTGTCGATAATATCCATATTGCCCACAAGACCCATGCCCAGTCGATCCTCGGGCACAAAAGAAAGCCGCACGCCCAGATCTCGAATCTGAATGGGGGTCTTATTGCGGAGATTCTCCTCCTTGCCGGTCTTGGGATCTACATAAGTGATATCGCCCTTGGTCAACTTGTGCAGACCGGCAATTGCTTCCAGCAGCTCTCGCTGACCGGAACCGGCAATACCCGCAATGCCCAAAATTTCGCCGGAGCGAGCTTCAAAGGAAATGTTTTTCAGCACAGGCCGCCCTTCCGCATTGACGCTGCACAAATTAGACACCGCCAATCGCACCTGAGGATCCTCAGGCTCGCTGCGCTGAATGTTCAGTTCTACCTTCTGTCCCATCATCATCTCGGTGAGCAATGTGGCATCCGCCTGAGCGGTTTCCACCGCACCCGCGTTCTCGCCCTTCCGCAACACCGCCACTCGATCGGAAATAGACAGCACTTCGTGCATCTTATGGGTGATGATGATAATGGATTTGCCGTCCTTACGCATACGGCGAAGCACATCAAAGAGTTTGGCCGTCTCCTGCGGTGTCAGCACAGCAGTAGGCTCGTCCAGAATCAGGATATCCGCTCCGCGATACAGCACCTTGAGGATCTCCACTGTCTGCTTCTCAGAAACGGACATATCCGCCACCCGCTTATCGGGATCAATAATAAATCCATAGCGCTGGGTGATCTCGATGACCTTCTTGCGCACCTCGGTCAGATTATAGCGGCCTTCCTCCTCTACGCCTAGGATAATGTTCTCACAGGCGGTAAATACGTCCACCAGCTTAAAGTGTTGGTGAATCATACCAATCTTATAAGAAAAGGCATCCTTGGGACTGGCGATGGTGGCCGGTTGACCATCCACCAAGATCTCGCCCTCATCAGGGAAATAGATGCCTGCCACCATATTCATCAGGGTGGTCTTACCGCTTCCGTTTTCTCCCAAAATAGCCAGAATTTCGCCGTGGTGCACCTGTAAGTCGCAATTATGATTGGCTACCACCCGACCGAAGGTCTTGGTGATGCCGCGACATTCCAACGCAACGGATTTTTCCATCGTGCATTCCTCCACAATACAAAGTGATTTGTGTCCGACAAAGGTAAACGAGCACTCCCTTTGCCCTTGTCGGACATAAATCCTATAAACAAACCGAGCCTAGGCAGAGCCGGATGGCTCTGCCTAGGCCGGCAAAAGAGTCAAATTAGAACTTCTCGTTCAGACGGGTAATGCCGTCGATCTTCAGCTCGAAGTAGGGAGCAGACTGGGTCTTGGACTCCTCGAAAACGCCATCGATAACCGCATCGCCGGTGGCAGCAGCGCCCTCGACGGTGAAGTTAGCGGTGTTGAACACCTTCACGGTGCCATTCTTCAGGTCGTCGATCGCCTTCTTGATGGCGTCGACGGTGCCCTCGGCAGCCACATCCTCGTTGACACCGGTCAGCACCACGGAACCCTCGGCAATACCACCGCACCAATCGGTGTCAATGGTAGCATCGGTGTTCCAGCACTTAACGATGTAGTTGAAGTAGGGAGCCCAGTTGATGCGAGAGGAGACGATGAAGGTCTCGGGGCAAGCGTCATAGGTAGCACCGTTGTAGGACACGTTGGGAACACCGGCGGCCTCGCAAGCGCCGGGAGCGCCCATGGAGTCGGCATGCTGAGAGATCAGCACGCAGTCACGAGCGATCAGAGCCTCAGCGGCGTTCTGCTCCTCAACAGCGTCGTACCAAGAACCGGTGAACTGTACCTCCATGGTGACGGAGGGGCAAACGGACTTGGCGCCCAGATAGAAGGAGGAGTAGCCGGAGATAACTTCAGCGTAGGTGAAAGCACCAACGTAGCCCATCTTGGCCTGCTCGGCAGTGATCTTGCCGGCCTCGATCATCTCGTTGAGCTTCATACCAGCAGCGATACCAGCCAGGTAACGGCCCTCATAGATGGAAGCGAAAGCGTTATGATAGTTAGCAACGCCCTCCAAGTGAGCCTTGTAACCGGTAGCGTGGCAGAACTGCACCTCGGGGAACTCCTTAGCAGCCTGCAGCATGAAATCCTCATGACCGAAAGAGTTGGCGAAGATGATGTCGCAACCCTGATCTACCAGGTCGGCAGCGGCCTCATAGCACTCGTTACCCTCGGGAATGTTGGTCTTAATGACGTACTGTTCCTCGGTCAAACCGATGGCCTCGATGGCCTCCTCGGCGGCAGAGATAAAGTTCAGGTCGTAAGTGGACTTCTCATCGTGCAAGCAGATGAAGCCGATCTTGAAGTCGTCCTTGACCTCATAGTCAACGACCAGCTCAGGAGCGGGCAGCGGAGACTCGCTCATACCCTTGGCCTCGTCGTTGGTGGCGGGCTGGCTGTTATCGGGATCGCTGTTGGCGGGAGTGCCGCAAGCAACCAGAGAGAACAGCATCAACGCTGCCAAAAGAAATGCCAAAATCTTTTTCATGTTTTTTCCTCCAAACATTTTTTATTCGACCGCATCTTCTGCGGTTGGATACAAGTTAATCGGGGAGAAACTCCACCGTACCGGTAACATCGTCCATAGCCGCCACCCGCGCCAGAGACTCAACCTGCAACCCTGCTGCGCGCAGATCGTCTGCTCCGTGCTGATAGGCTTTCTCCACCACGATGCACGCGCCAACTACCGTTCCGCCGGCCTGCTCGACCACGTTCATCAATCCTTTGAGCGCCTCGCCGTGAGCCAAAAAGTCATCCACGATAAGCACACGCTCACCGGCCTTCAAATAATCCTTGGTCACCAGGATAGTGTTCACATTTCCATGGGTATAGGACTTAACGGGACAAGTGTATACCGAATCGGGGATGTTGGACGATTTGGATTTCTTTGCGGAAACCAGCGACACCCCGTACTTCTGCGCCACCAGCGTAGCAATGGCGATGCCCGAGGCCTCGATAGTCAAAATCTTGTCCACCTTTGTGTCGCCGAAACGGCGCTTGAACTCCTCTGCCAACTTCTCCATAAATAGGATGTCCATCTGGTGGTTGATGAAACTGTCTACCCGCAACACGTTGCCGGGTGCCACCTTGCCATCCCGACGGATGCGATCCTCTAACAGTTGCATAGTTTGTCCTCCCTAACGAAAAAAAGGCAGAGATGTAGTATCAACATCTCTGCCATCGACTTCTATAACTAAAACCGCATCGATAGTCCGATCTTTTACGGCGATCGGGTAGAGACATCAAAACCATATCTTTTGATTTATATCGACAAAAAATAACTAGGTTTATTATATCTCTTTTATTTGAAAAAGTCAATGCGGCAACCTATAAAAATCTACAACTTTCAACAATTTTTAAGACGCGCTTTGCGTAGCCGTCTCCACATCCCGCAGGAACTGATGCCACGCTGCCTCGTTGCGGACAAAATAGCGGGGGCACTCTTTGCCCGTAACATCATAATGGCGAATCACCTGCTCCGAAGAAAGCTCTCCCGTCCGACATAGCCACCCGGTCAACCGCACCAACGATCGGTAGGTAGCCTCCGTAAACTGGCCGCTCTCGTCAGGGTGACACACCTCGATGGAGACCGTGTCCCGATTCCGCTCGTTGCTGGCCACCGAGCGCTCCCACAGCGGCAAGCATTGCAGGATCTCTCCCTCCAACCCGATGACAAAATGGGACACCACCGGAGTGCCCGCCGTAGCGAAATAGTTACGGTTCCCCTGTGCCGAGGTGCCTGCGTTGCCCACGTAGTGAACCACCACACCTGAAAAATCTGCCAGCCGAAGCCCGCTGCGGGCCGTACCCACCTGCGGCACAAGGTCAGGGGTCACATAGTCCGGCAACTTAGCCTCTTCCAGACGCCTGACCCGCTCATAGGACTGTCGAGCCGGCGTCAGCTGCCAAAGACCAACCGCCAGTACAGCAGCTGCTGCAAAAAACGCCAGTAAGCCCAACCAGCGACACCACGCCCGACGACAACGGCGCAGACGAACGGTCGTCATCACAGATCCCTCCCATAAACAAAGCGCTTTACTGCTACTCAGCATAACAGTAAAGCGCTTAAAAAACAAGTCGAAAACCGATTAAGTTTTCCTTAATTTTCCTCGGAACGGAAGGCAAACAGCCGCTGTCCCAAATAATTAAAGCCGGTGAACAGACACATGCCCGTAAGCATAGCTGCATTATCTCGCAGAGTCTCGGAAGCCCCCGACAGCACCCACCGCATCAGCGGCTCGGCGATGCCGTAGGCCAGCAGATAGCACACAGCAATGTTCACCGCGAAACGGAAGATAGGCTTCCATCCTTTTTCCGTATTGCGGAAGGTAAAATATTTGTTCAGGAAATAACTAAGAATGCTGGTAAGAATATAGTTGGCGGCAGAGGACAGCCAATACCCCACGTGGGCCAAATTATACAGGCCAAACATAATGGCGGTACCCACCAACGTGTTAATAACACCCACCAGCAGAAACTTCCACAGCTTGGCGTCCATCAAAGACAATAGTTTTTTCACGGTTTTTTCTCCTCAAAGGTGGTTTCTTGCACCAAATACCGGGGACGGCGTTTCACCTCGGCATAGATCTTGCCGATATACTCACCCAGCACGCCCACACACAGAAGCTGGACACCGCCCAAGAATAAGATAACGCACATCAAGCTGGACCAACCCGACACGGTAGCATCGGTAAAATGGCGTACCAGGCTCCACACGATCATTCCCAGGCTGACAAGGGACACGGTAAGGCCAAGCGCTGTAATCATTTTCAGAGGGCGCACCGACAGACTGGTGATGCCGTCGACAGCCAGCGCCATCATACGGCGCAGAGAATAATGGCTCTCCCCCGCCGTGCGCTCCATACGATCGTAATATACGCTGCTGCTGCGATACCCCACCAGCGGAATCATACCCCGCAGATACAGGTTCACCTCTTGGAATTGAGAAAGTCCCTCCAACGCACGGCGGCTCATCAAACGGCAGTCTGCGTGGTCATACACACTCTCCATCCCCATCAACCGAGTGAAACGATAAAAGGCTCGTGCCGTGCTCCGCTTAAACAGCGAGTCGCTGCTGCGGTCCGCCCGCACGCCATACACGATATCACAACCGGCCTCATATTCGGCCAACATCTTATCTACAGCGTTTATGTCGTCCTGCCCGTCGCAGTCCATACTTATCACTGCATCCGCCCGCTCCTTGGCGGTCATCAGGCCGGCCAGCAGGGCGTTTTGATGCCCGCGGTTACGAGTCAGGCGTACACCCTCCACCACGTCGTGAGCTGCCGCCAACCCCTGAACGATCTCCCAAGTGGCATCCTTACTGCCGTCGTCCACAAACAGCACGCGGCTGTCCGCGGAAATGCAGCCCGCCTCCTGCAAGGCGCAGAGCTTGTCCATAAAAAGAGGAGCTGTCTTAGGAAGCACCGTCTCCTCATTGTAGCAAGGAATAACCAGATACAAGGTGGTCATAACGTCCCCTCCTCTATGTCAGAATCGTAACAGACATATTGTACCACACAGTCCGCCCGGTGTCAAATGGAGCGGGGGATCCGTTTGTGGTGTCGGTCACGCAGCGGGGTAGGATCGGCGGGCGGATATGGAATCCGCCCTACGGTGTCGGAGCAATATCATTTCTCATTCCTAACTCTCCTGCTCTTCTTTACACGAAAAAAGAGCCTACCCGATTGGGTAGGCTCTTTTGGTCGCTTTAGCTCTAATTCAGATCATTACGTAAACGGCTGCTTTTTATGCTCTACCATTACATCGCCGCAATAATCCCCGGTAGGCTCCGGCAACCGACCAACACGTCGGCCGTACGCAACCACCGCCGTGTACAGGTCTGAAAACATACGCTGGCGCATTCTGTCCGCATCGTCACCCAGATGCTTCGGGAACAAGGCCTTGTATCCATCCACAAACCTCTGCACAGCCTTTGCGTAATCCGGCATCAAGGGCGCAAAGTGCTTGCTAACAACGTCTATGAACGCATTGTATTGCGTCAGTGTAAACGAAGGCGCGGTCACAAAAAAGGAACCGTCCTCTTTTTTGACGATGTAACCATCCTCAATGGCGGAGGCCACGGTAAACACATCTTCACAACCATCCTTGTAAAGCAGCGCTTCGCAAGCGTTGATGTAATTGTCATACATCATACGGCGTGTGGTCAGGCCAAAGTTGTAGGCCGTATGACTAAATCGACCCAAGCCGCTCCGGTTGGCGCTGTGTTGTACCCCCATAGACAGGCGGGGGTGTGCTCCGCTTTCTACACTGCCAAGATAATTCCACTCAAAGCCGTCGTATCGTTTCTTAAACCAGGGGTACGGCAGGTCGCAGTAGCGCTCCCGTGCGTAAGAAAACGCCATAGCACCGTACAAATAAAACAAGTCGTTTTCGCTTTTTCCGGCTTTATAAAAATCGATTTGTGCTGCCTCCTTGGCGATCCTTTCCAAGGCGGTCATTATTCGGTCCATTACCGGCATCAATGCCTTTTCAGCGTTTTCTTCGCAATATATGCCGTATTTGTCGGACCAAATAATAAAGTTGGTGCGGTATTTCCCTTTAGGCTGTTCGATCATCGCCTCCCGCTTTATCAGATTGGCGATCCGTTCTTCCACATAATAGGCGGCAACGCCACAAGCTTTTGCCAATTCTTCTACCGACAGCGCCTGCTCATAACAACGGTAGAGAATGTTTTGGGACAAACTGTCATCAATATACGCCGTGGGAAACGGCACGGTTTTTCCATCGTAGTTCCCTTGGCCGTATATATCTAACCGAAGGCTAATCGGTCGTAATGCGGTCTCCTGCATTTCTTCACACTCCTTTTTAAGCTTCTTGCGTGCTTCTGTTAGTCTCCATCGTATGGTTCCCTCGGGAATGTTTAGCTTTTCTGAGATCTCTTTTGTTGAAAGGCCATCATAGTAATAGTACACTACGATTTCTCGATAGGTAGCAGACAGCATAGCGATCCTTTTTCGCAAATGGTCGTTGATCTCCTCTTGTTCGCAAGAATACGTGTCCTCATAGGATAGAGTTTCCAGCGTATCATAGGAATACATCGCGCGCTGTTTTCCCAGACTGCGGCGAAAACTCTTGGTAACATTGGCGGCGACGCCCCACAGCCACGGCTCAAAGCGGCTCGCTTCTCGCAATTTTGGCAATTCTTTCACTGCCGTGAGCAAAATCTCTTGCGCCAATTCGTCGGCCTCGTCTTGCGTATAGGTGCGGTTAACTGCGTACCCATATACTTTTTCTACATAGTCTTCTATCCTGTTGCTCCCCATCGTGTTCACCTGCCTTTCATTTATTAAGTGCACGTTTGTTGCTTTTTGTTGGTTGAGGTTTGGTTGAAAGTTTCTATAAAAAGCGGAAGCAACAACTTTTTTGTTGTTGCTTCCGCTTTTCGTTTATTGAATGCTAATATCTTTAATCTTATGCCAATCGTTTGGGAAGCCCATGTATTTGTATAGTTGTTCTCTCTGTATTTGAGCTGTTTCTTCTGTCAATTTTTCAATCTCAATAAAAATCTCTTGTATCATTTTGTCGAATTCTTCTTTTATTAAAAGATATTTCAACGAGATTAACACTGCAAACAAATCGGACTTTCCCTTTTTGTAGTGTCCGTTTTTGATAGGCAAATTTAACGCTTTATGCATCTGTGTATCGTTAATGCTTCCCTTGTTGTATCGGTAATCAAATAAGCGCTCATTATGAGCACAAACATTACGAAACCGCGTTAATAAATCTAAAAATGCTGCCACATCATCTTCAGTGCAACCCGGAAACTCCTTGCTGATTTTCGTCTGTATCTCAGGTTTCTGACAACTATACATCTTAGAAACATTGCCAAGTGTTAACGCTTTGACCATTACCCACAGCGGAATATTTCCGTGCTGCGTTCTTTGATGACACATATATCCATATTTGTTAGACTCTTTGCAAATTTCTGTTAAAACACCAATTAGTTTGTTGATATCCGCCTGATATTTGGGAGATTGATAATTGTAATTGGTGGCAACTAAATAAGCCGTTTGTTTGTCCCCAAAGGTTTCTGCAAACACATAAGATAATAGGGATTTTATATGAATTTCAACTCGCATTATGTTTCGAACAAGAATGTGCCGCAACTTGTTATCAAATTCATACAATAGATAGATATCTTCTATCGTGGTATTCTTTTTGTATTCGCCAGCTTTATTTTTGAACGGGTATTTATACCCATTGATCAGAGCAAAATAACTGTGCTGTTTTAATAGTTTTAAAGCTCTATCTTCGTCCTGTATAAGAAGCTGTTTTTCGTTTTTTAAAAAGGAAATTTGTTCGTCATACGTTTTGAAGTTCTTGTCTTCCACGGTTTTATCACTCCTTAAAGTGATAAGAGGGCCCCCGCAGGAGCCCTCTTAGGTTGTGCGCCTCTCGAGCAATCACAACACGATCACTATCGGGAATTCTAGCACACATTTGTGCGCTTGTCAACATTAATGTTAAAATTCCCATAACATTATATGCATAATAACGTCTTTTATGTTTTGCAATTCATAGTTCTTTGTTTTGCTTGTGTAAAACATACTAATAACTTGGGCCTACGAAAAAAGAGCCTACCCGATCGGGTAGGCTCTTTTGGTCTCGGATCTAACCGCTGATTACAGCAGCTCGATGATGGCCATCTCGGCCGCGTCGCCGCGACGGGCGCCGGTCTTGATGATGCGGGTGTAACCGCCGTTGCGCTCCGCATACTTGGGAGCGATCTCGTCAAACAGCTTCTTGCACACGGACTCCTTGGTCACGAATGCAAACACCTGACGCTTGTTATGCAGGGTGGGCTCCTTGGCGATGGTGATCATCTTCTCAGCCAGAGAACGCACTTCCTTCGCACGGGTGACGGTGGTCTCGATCTTGCCATTCTCCAGCAAGAAGGTAACCATAGCGCGCAGCATAGCCATACGGGAGGCAGTGGGTCTGCCTAACTTTCTCGTACCGGGCATGGATATTCACTCCTTATCTACTCCATCCGGAAATCCGGGATGTGGAATTATTCTTCGTCGTCCCGCAGGGCCAAGCCCAGGGACTCCAGTTTGTTAATGACTTCCTCCAGGGATTTACGTCCCAGGTTACGGACCTTCATCATATCGCTCTCCGACTTGCTGATCAGATCCTCTACCGTGTTGATGCCGGCTCTCTTCAAGCAGTTGAAGGAACGCACAGAGAAGTCCAGCTCCTCAATGGTGGTCGCCAGCACGGTGGACTGGGTGGGATCCTCAGGACGGACCAGAATGGGACTGCCGGTGATATCGTCGCCGGACAGATCCACAAACAGATTCAGGTGCTCGGTGAGCACGCGGGCGCCCAGAGAGACCGCATCCTGCGCGCACAGCACGCCGTTGGTCCACACTTCCAAAGTCAGCTTGTCGTAGTCGGTGATCTGACCCACACGAGTGTTCTCTACGGTGTAGTTCACCTTCATCACAGGGGTGTAGATGGAATCCACCGGGATGACACCGATGACCGGGTTCATCAGCTGCTTGTTGCGCTCGGCAGGCACGTAGCCGCGACCCTTATCCAGGGTCAGCTCCATGAACAGCCGGCCACCCTCGCTCAGGGTAGCGATGTGCATATCGGGCACCAGAATCTCCACTTCGCTGTCGCACTTGATGGAGCCGGCGGTCACCTCACAGGGACCCTCTGCCTCAATATACGCGGTCTTGGGGCCGTCGCCGTTGATCTTAGCGATGAGACCCTTGATGTTCAGGACGATCTCGGTCACATCCTCTTTGACGCCCTCAATGGTAGAGAACTCGTGGAGGATACCGTCGATCTTGATGGAGGTCACTGCCACACCCGGCAGAGAGGACAGCAGAACGCGACGCAGGCTGTTGCCGATGGTGGTTCCGTAGCCTCGCTCCAGCGGCTCTACAACAAACTTGCCATAGGTGCCGTCGGTGGCCAGATCCAAGGCTTCGATCCGGGGCTTTTCGATTTCGATCATACAAAAACCCTCCTTTATTAGTTGCGTGGCGGGCCGCTCAGGCAGCCGCCAACGCTGTATAGAATCGTACGGTTAATGAGTCGACCTTACTTGGAGTACAACTCAACGATGAGGGTCTCCTCGATGGGCAGGTCGATGTCCTCGCGCTTCGCCAGAGCGACAACCTTCGCCTCCAGCTTAGCCTTGTCCATATCCAGCCACTTCGGCACGGGGCGGGAGCTGTTGGCTTCCACGATACCCTTCATCTTGTCCAGAGAACGGCTGCCCTCACGCAGTGCGATCACCATACCCGGCTTCACCAAGAAGGAGGGGATGTTGACGGTACGGCCGTTGACGGAGAAGTGCTTGTGACCCACCAGCTGGCGAGCCTCGGCACGGGAAGAAGCCAGACCCATACGATAAACAACGTTGTCCAGACGGGACTCCAACAGGGTGAGCAGGTTCTCACCAGCGGCGCCGTTCATCTTCTCGGCCAGCTCAAAATAGTGGCGGAACTGACCTTCCAGAACGCCATAATAACGCTTAGCGAACTGCTTGGTGCGCAGCTGCTTACCATACTCAGAAGCCTTCTTCATACGAGCCTGGCCGTGCTGGCCGGGAGCGTAAGAGCGGCGATCGATGGCGCACTTGCCGGTGTAGCAGCGCTCACCCTTCAAAAACAGTTTCTGACCCTCGCGGCGGCAGAGTTTGCACACCGCACCAGTATATCTTGCCATAACAATATACCTCCTAATAATCAGACACGGCGGCGCTTGGGAGGACGGCAACCATTGTGAGGAACGGGGGTAACGTCCTTAATCATGGTGACGTCCAGACCGGCGGCCTGCAGAGCACGGATGGCGGCTTCACGGCCGGCACCGGGGCCCTTGACGTATACTTCGACGGTCTTCAGACCGTGCTCCATAGCAGCCTTGGCAGCCGTCTCAGCGGCGGTCTGAGCTGCATAGGGGGTGGACTTACGGGAACCACGGAAACCCAGCTCACCGGCGCTGGCCCAGGACAGAGCATTGCCCTGCAGGTCGGTGATGGTCACGATGGTGTTGTTGAACGTGGACTGGATATGGGCGGCGCCACGTTCGATATTCTTGCGTTCTTTGCGGCGGCGGGGAGCACCCTTGCGCGCAGTAGTCTTGGCAGCCATTTTATATCCCTCCTACTTATTTCTTCTTGTTGGCGATGGTCTTCTTGGGACCCTTGCGGGTACGGGCATTGGTCTTGGACCGCTGACCACGAACCGGCAGACCCTTGCGGTGACGCAGACCGCGATAGCTACCGATCTCGATCAGACGCTTAATGTCAAAGGCCACGGTACGGCGCAGGTCACCTTCCACCACATAGTTGTGGTCGATGTGCTCACGCAGCTTGGAAACCTCGTCCTCGGTCAAATCCCGCACACGCGTGTCGGGGTTGATACCGGTAGCGGCCAGAATGTCATTGGAAGACTTGCGGCCGATACCGAAGATGTAAGTCAGGCCGATCTCCACGCGCTTATCGCGGGGCAGGTCGACACCAGCAATACGTGCCATAGTATATTCCTTCCTTTCTGTCGCGCCGGCCGATTAGCCCTGACGCTGCTTGTGCTTAGGATTCTCGCAGATCACCATCACGCGACCTTTGCGCTTGATGACCTTGCACTTTTCGCAGATTTTCTTCACAGAAGGTCTGACTTTCATAAAGAATACCTCCTTCGTGCTGTTGCACGGATTCTTTGTGTGTTGGAACAGCCTGTGTTCCTCTTACTTAGTACGCCAAGTGATACGGCCCTTGGTCAGATCATAGGGGGACATCTCCACCGTGACCTTGTCACCGGGCAGGATGCGGATGTAATTCATGCGCAGCTTGCCGGAGATGTGCGCCAAAATCTTGTGACCGTTGGCCAGTTCTACTTGAAAGGTGGCGTTGGGGAGAGCCTCCACCACGACGCCTTCCAGTTCGATCACATCGTTCTTCGACATAATATTTCCTCCCTATATGTGCGTGGCACCGATTGTGTGTTTATCGCAACTTACCGTCGGGGTCGGTCATAATGACCGGTCCGTCGGGCGTGATTGCGATCGTATGCTCAAAGTGTGCGGACAGACGTCCATCTTTGGTGATCGTCGTCCAACCGTCCCCAAGTATACTCACCTCGTGGGTGCCGGCATTGACCATCGGTTCGATGGCCAGGGTCATGCCCGGCAGCAACTTTGTGCCGCGACCGGGTGTGCCGAAATTGGGTACGCTGGGATCTTCGTGCAGATTCGTGCCTACTCCGTGGCCGACGAACTGCCGTACCACCGAGTAACCACGCATCTCGACATACCGCTGTACCGCGGCTCCAATATCCCCCACCCGATTGCCTGCCGTAGCGGCCTTAATGCCTTCGTACAGACTCTCCCGGGTGGCGTCCATCAGCGCCTGGGCTTCGCGAGAAACCTTGCCCGCCGCAAAAGTAGAGGCGTTGTCTCCGTTGAAGCCGTGAATGGCGGCGCCGCAGTCAATGCTGACGATGTCGCCCTCTTTGATAACGCGGTTGCCAGGTATGCCGTGGATAACCTCTTCGTTAACCGAAATACACGCGCTGCCGGGGAATCCGCCGTAACCGAGGAAGTTGGGCTTGGCTCCCATACTCTCGATATACTGACGGATGATGCGGTCGATCTCACCGGTGGTGACACCGGGCTGAACCGCAGCACCGCCCAATTGCAACGCCCGAGCCGAAATGATACAGGCTTCCCGCATCAATTTCAAATCTCGGCTGCTCTTGATGCTAATCATATCAGCCGTTCAGCAGCTGCAGGGTCTCTTCTGCGATCTCCTGGATGCCCTTCTGGCCATCCACCACCAGCAGCTTGCCGGCGGCCGCATAATAATCCCGCAGGGGTTCGGTCTGAGCGTGATACACATGCAAGCGCTCCTGCACGGTCTCGGGTTGGTCGTCCTTGCGCTGAACGAGGGTGCTGCCGCAACGGTCGCACACGCCATCCTTGAGAGGCTTTTTGGTCTCAATGTGATAGGTGTTGCCGCAGTCCAGACATACACGGCGACCCGATACACGTCGGGTGATCACCTCGTCGGGGACGTTGATGTCCACCACACGGTCAATGGTGATGCCCATACGGTCAAGTGCCTCGGCCTGAGGAATGGTGCGGGGGAAGCCGTCCAGAATGAAACCATTCTTGCAGTCATCCTGACGCAGACGCTCATCGACAATGCCGATGACCACCTCGTCGGGAACCAACTGACCGGCCTCAATGAAGGCCTTGGCCTTCAAGCCCATCTCAGTACCGCTCTTCAGTGCTTCACGGATCATATTGCCCGTGGAAATGGTAGGAATGTTCAGGCGATCGCAGAGGATCTCCGCCTGCGTGCCTTTGCCGGCGCCGGGGGCGCCCAACAGAATCAGGTTCATAGCTGTTTCTCCTTTCGGATAGGACAGGCCGCGCGGATAAACCGCGCCGGCCCCGGCCCGAAAACCGGGGCCGAACGGCGTTTGTCATTCGTACGAAAAACTTAGTCTAAGAAACCCTTGTAGTGACGCATCATCATCTGGCTCTCGATCTGCTGCACGGTCTCCAGGGCAACGCCCACCACGATCATGACGGAGGTGCCGCCGATGGTCAGACCATAGATGCCGGAGATCTTACCGAAGACGCTGGGGAACAGAGCCACAACGCCCAGGAACAGAGCGCCAATGAAGGTCACCTTGTTCAGCACACGCTTGATGAAGTCAGCGGTGGGCTTGCCGGGACGCTGACCAGGGATGGCGCCGCCGTTCTTCCGCAGGTTGTTGGCCATCTCAGTGGGATTATACTGGATGGTGACATAGAAGAAGGCAAAGCCGATGATCATCAGGGCGTACAGAACAATGTAAACCCAACTGTCCTGAGAGAACATACCCACCACGGACTTCCAGAAGGCGGCCTTGGGCTCGCCGAAGAAGGTCACGGCAATGGAGGGCAGGGACAGGATGGATACCGCCAAAATGACGGGCATAACACCGGACATATTCACCTTGATCGGAATATGGGTGTTCTGGCCGCCGTACATCTTACGGCCGACCACTTTCTTCGCATACTGAACAGGGATGCGACGCTCGGCATCGGTCATAAAGACGATGAAACCGATCATCACAGCAAACAGCACCAGCACCAGCACCGCCAGAACCACGTTCCAGATGGCGCGGGACTGACCCTGAGCTACCTGATCAATACCCTGAACATAGAACAACTGCCAAATGTAGTTGCCGCCCACGGGAATGCGGGACAGAATACCGGCGAACAGCAGCATAGAGATACCATTGCCGATACCCTTTTCGTTGATCTGCTCACCCAGCCACATCATCAAAGCGGAGCCGGCGGTGAAGCAAAGGATGATGGTGATGGCAGCAAACCAAGCACCAAAGCCCTTCTGAGCGCCGAGGGTCAACGCCTTGTACTGGTTCTTCACCATGAAGTAGTACGCGATACCCAGAAGCAGACCCAGAATAACGGTGCCGTAGCGAGTGAACTGACCCAACTTACGGCGGCCGGCCTCACCCTCTTTGGACAGATTCTCCAAATAGGGAATCGCCACGGTCAACAGCTGCAGAATAATGCTGGCGTTGATGTAGGGGGTGATGGACAGAGCGAAAATAGAAGCGTTGGAGAAGCCGCCGCCGGACATCATGGTCAAATAGCCCATGAACTGGTTGTTAGCACCGGCCACAGCCTCTTTCAGCGTTGCCACGTCCACGAAGGGAACGGTGATGGCAGAGCCCAGACGGAAGATCAGCAGAATGAAAACGGTGAAGAGGATCTTCTTACGCAGGTCCCCGATTTTCCACGCATTACGCAGGATCTGGAACATGTCAGATCACCTCGGCCTTCCCGCCCGCTGCCTCGATCTTGGCCTTGGCAGACTCGGAGAAGGCGGC
>JAZNJO010000008.1:0-57630 GCA_045578085.1 Acutalibacteraceae bacterium
CGATTTTATCGCTAAATTGCAGATTGCTTTGAAAGAATGCTACGAAACAGAATACTGGATTGAAATCGCACAAAAAGCGAGCATTATCTCTGATGATGTCGCAAAAACTGTATTGCACGATTGCGGATCGATTCGCAGAATGCTCATCTCCTCCATCAACACCGCAAAGGAGAATGCAAAATGAATTTAGCGGACATTTGCAAAGAGTTGCAGAATTGTTTCATAAAAGTTCGTCATTTCACTTTTGTTGATGACCAAGAATTGCTTAAAGATGCATTGGATCGGATTAGGGATTATGAAAAATATATCATAGACAAGCAGTTAGGTTCAGAATGTCCCATTCTTGTGTATTGTATAAAAACGCTTTTTGAAATCGCTGCCGAGAACAACAAGAAGAAAATGTATGATTTTGCTGACGCTATACACAATATGCCGGAGATCTATCTTGGCAAGAGAACATACGATTCTTTTTTGCTTGAAATCACATCTTTCTGTGATATATACGGTGATTCGTATTTTAAGTGTCTGTAACACTACTTTCGCTTACTCTTACCTCGATTTTGCTCCGTTTGGTTACTCTTTCACAAAAAAGAGGGCATCGCTTTTGCGATGCCCTCTTTTTTTGCAGCGGTATATGGTTGATTACTGATGAGTTCAGTAAGTGATTTCCTCGAATGTCCGCCTTGCTTTTTCTTACGCCAGTAACACGCTATTACCAGCGACAAAAATATAATCTCCCTCGCGGAGCAGGCGCACCAAATCGTTGTTGGTGCGGGGCAATTCCTTAAAACAGGCAAAGACCTGCCCTTCGTGTCCACGATGGTGAAAGTCGGTGCCGCCTGTGGCTACACCGCCGTGTGTGGCGTAATAGTCCGCGGCAACCGATACACGGGAGTTGTGACCGGGATGGAAGTTAAATACTTCGTAGCCATCCACGTCAGCGGGGTCGATACGCTCCATGCCGTTGCGGAAAGGATGCGCCTGTAAAATCAAGCAGTTATCTCCGTGAAAATCCGTGTAGAAATCGTGAAGGCTCTTGTTGAGATAGTCGTAAGCACGGTCGACCATCGTTTCATCTACCCCGTAGACTAAATAATCGTTGGGAGTCTCAGGAAACCGTATTTCCATACCGAGAAAAACCTGAATACCCAGATTCTTGCCGGCTTCGGTTGCCTCATGAAAATCGTTCAGATAGTAAGAGACCCACTGATCGTGGTCGCGTTCATCCCGTGCCCAAGGGCAGGCGTGGTTGGTGACCACCACGCCGTGTGCGCCAGCGTCCTTGCACCGCTTGACCATCTCGGCGGGGGGCATTTCCGAGCAGCCGCTTACGGGGTTCGTATGGGCGTGTAGTTCAATGCGGTAGGGATAGGTTTTCAGCAGAGCTTCTTTTTGCATGCGGGCAGATTCCATAGCGGTGTCCTCCTAACGGATTTGTCTTATTATAGTACGAATTTTTGAATTTTTCAAGTAGGGACTAGGCAAAAGCCGAATTATCGTGTATACTGAGATGGATTTTGAACCGAGGTGAGTCATTATGCGTATCGGAACTGTAGAAATTCGAGGGAAAGCCGCATTGGCACCTATGGCTGGAGTGACCGATCGCGCCTTTCGCATGGTGTGTATGGATTTCGGCGCCGCCTGCGTGGTGGGGGAGATGGTCAGTGCCAAGGGACTCACCTTCGGAGACCGTAAGAGTGCGGAACTGCTGGAACTGGACGAGGATATCCGTCCTGCGGCCATTCAGCTTTTTGGCGACGACCCCGCTATTATGGCGCAGGCCGCCCGACAGACGCTGGAATACAATCCCGATTGGATTGACATCAACTTCGGTTGCCCCGCTCCCAAGATTACGGGCAATCACTGTGGTAGTGCCCTGATGCGGGAGCCGGAGCTATGCCGCCGACTGGTGCAGGCGGTTAAAGATGCGGTGCCCATTCCCGTCACCACCAAGATCCGCAAAGGCTACGCCAAGGACGAGGTCAACGCGGTGGAGGTCGCCCTTGCCTGCGAGGCGGGTGGTGCGGATGCAGTGACGGTCCACGGACGCACCCGCGACCAGATGTATGCTCCTCCCGTGGACTGGGATATCATACGTCAGGTTAAGGCGGCGTTGCACATCCCCGTTATCGGCAACGGTGACGTGGTGGATGCTCGCTCGGCTGCGGCGCTGTATGAGCAGACCGGTTGCGACCTCATTATGGTGGGACGCGGCGCACTTGGCGCCCCTTGGATATTTGAAGAGATTGAAGCGTATCTGAATCACGAGGTGTTGTTGCCGCCGCCTGCTATGGCGAAGCGGATGGCTACTCTGATGCGGCAGGTGGAACTGGCCGCAAAATATAAAGGTGAGTACGTGGCGCTGCTGGAAGCTAGAAAGCACGCTGCGTGGTATATGAACGGCATGCGTGGTGCTGCGGCCTTGCGCCGTCAGGCCGGAGAGATCCGCACCTTGGAGGACTTGGCGGGTCTGTACGCAAAGGTCGTTAAAGCCGATGAGGAGGGAGTCTTATGACACTGCATAAACCTTTGATTCTGGCCTCTGCTTCCCCGCGGCGGCAGGAAATACTGGAATTGGCAGGGCTTACCTTTACGGTATGTCCTGCCGCTACCGAATGGGCACCAGCTGGACTTGCACCCTACGATCGAGTGCGGGAGCTGGCCCGCAGCAAGGCGGAGCAGGTAGCCGCTAATTACCCCAACAGTCTTGTGTTGGGTTCAGACACTATGGTGGTGCTGAACGACCGCGCTATGGGCAAGCCCCACAGCGAGGCGGCGGCGGTGCAGATGTTGTTGTCTCTGCAAGGTCGCACCCATCAGGTGATGACCGGTGTGTGGCTGGTCGAAACGGATGGGGAAGGAAAATTTGTAAAGGGAAACGGCTTTACGGACGTGGCGGAAGTGCGCTTCTTCCCATTCGGGCAAGAGGAGGCTGCTGAATACGTAGCGACGGGCGAGCCTATGGATAAAGCCGGTGCTTACGCCGCCCAAGGCAAGGGTATGCGTTTCGTGGAGGGTATCAAAGGCGATTTCTTTACAGTGATGGGTCTTCCGGGCGGCTCTTTATTACGTTTCTTTTCCGATTTTTCTGCGGACAAAGAAAAATTGTAAATTTTTGGTTATTTTTTTGAAAATAGTTGTTGAGATTTTTTGCTTAATGTTATATAATACTTGTAATTTGGGACAAAATGGTTATATGAGAGAAGAATTGGAAAAAAGAAAGGGAGTAATTGTATGTTCTTTAACCGTGATATCGGTATCGATCTGGGCACCGCCAATACCCTGGTGTATGTACAGGGCAAGGGCATTATGATGCGTGAGCCTTCTGTGGTAGCCGTAGATGTAAAGAAAGAAGAAGTTATGGCGGTGGGTAGCGAGGCCAAAGAGATGATCGGTCGTACCCCCGGTTCCATTTCCGCTGTGCGTCCTTTGAAGGACGGCGTTATCGCGGACTTTGAGGTGACCTCGGCTATGCTGCGCTATTTCATTAAGCGCGCATTAAAAAACACTTTGTTCAGCCGTCCCCGTCTGATCGTGTGTATCCCCTCCGGTGTGACTGAGGTGGAGTTGCGCGCGGTCAAAGAGGCTTCCCGTAATGCGGGTGCCCGTGACGTGGAGCTGATTGTGGAGCCTATGGCGGCGGCCATCGGCGCCGGTCTGGATGTGTCGGACGCTTCCGGTTGTATGATCGTGGACATTGGCGGTGGCACCTCTGAGGTGGCGGTCATCTCTCTGGGCGACATTGTGACCGCACAGTCGGTTCGTGTGGCGGGCGATGACTTTGACGAGGCTATCATCTCTTACATCAAGAAGAAGTTTAACTTGCTCATCGGTGAGCGCACCGCTGAGGAGTTGAAGATCAAGTTGGGTTCCGCCTTCCCTTATGAGGACGAGACCACTATGGACGTGAAGGGCCGTAATCTGGTGGACGGTCTGCCTAAGAACATCGTCATCAGTGCCGAGGAAGTGCGTGAGGCGCTGGCGGATCCCGTGGGCGCTATTGTGGATGCTGTTAAGTCCACCTTAGAGCGTACGCCCCCCGAATTGTCGGCAGATATTATTGATAACGGCATTATGCTCACCGGTGGCGGTGCCCTGCTGCGCGGTCTGGATATGCTCATCAACCGCGAGACCGGTATGCCCGTGCACGTGGCGGAGAATCCGCTGGACTGCGTGGTTAATGGTACCGGTAAGTGCTTGGATTTGGGTGTGACCAGTAACTTCCGTTCCAATCGCAGATAATAGGTCAGAGGCGGAGGACGGTGTCGTCTTCCGCTTTTCTGCATTTGATAAGTAGGTGACTTGGTTGAAGAGATTTTTGAAAAGCCTGCTGGCGCGAGCCTTGGGTGTGGTGGTGCTTATTTTGTTGGGCATTATGATATACAGTGCCACTACAGGCGGACTGGCCACCATTCCCGAGACCTTGGCGGGCGTAATTTTGACCCCGATTCAGTCCCTCACCACCTCGGTTTCTAACGTTGTGTCCGATTTCTTCGGAAATCTGACGGGAGGCGGTGCCCTGCGGGCGGAGCTGGATGCGCTCAAAGAGGAGAATGCCGCACTGCGACAGCAACTGGTGGATTATGACGAACTGAAACAGACCAACGATTGGTACAGTGAGATTCTGGGTTTGCACGAGGAGAATCCTGAATACACCTTTGCGGCGGGACGAGTTATCGCCCGCGACCCGGCCGATTATTACGGTAATTTCACCATTTCCGCCGGACAGCATGCGGGCGTAGAGGTGAACGATCCGGTGGTGGCCACCGATGGTTCGCTGGTGGGTGTTGTGGAAGAGGTCGGTCTTACTTATGCCAAGGTGCGCTCGGTTTTGGATCCCTCTACCAAGGTTGCCTGTCAGATCAGCCGCACGGGGGATACCGCTTATACGGCGGGTAGTACCGTGGCTATGGCACGGCAAAACGCGCTGCGGGTCAATACCCTGGAGCGTTCCTCGGGCGCAGGTGTAGGCGACTATTTGGTCACTTCCGGCATCGGCGGTGTGTATCCTGCGGGACTGCTCATCGGCTCGGTGCGAGAGATCCGTAACGCCACCGACGGTATGACGTTGGATGCGGACGTGGATCTGTTTGCTGAGATCTATGACCTAAAACAGGTGATGGTCATCACCTCCTTTGCCGGTCAAGGCGGCCAATAAGTAGGGAAGGAGCCGGTGATATGATGAAAACCAAACAATCCACCGGTTTGTTCTGGGTGCAGAATTACCTGACGTGGATTTTATATGGGGTCGGTGCTTTGCTGTTCGCCTTGATACAAGCGGCGCCCCGTTTCTTACCGACGATTGCCAATGCCCGTCCTGCGCCGCTGATCCTATTGGCGGTGTGTGTAGCGATGCTGGAAGGCCCCCGTGTGGGCGCAGCAGTGGCGGTGCTGGCGGGTCTTCTGTGGGATATGTACAGCTTTCATGTTTTCGGACTCAACGCCATCTTGTTGCTTTCCATAGCGGTGGCGGTGGGCTTGTTGGTGGAATGGTTTCTGCGCTCCAATTTCTTGTCCGCTATGGTGTTGTGTGTCGGTGGTGTGCTGGTTCACACCTTGCTGGAATGGCTGCTGTGCTACGCCTTGTTTCTTCATGAAGAGACGGGGCCGATACTGCTGAAAGTGTATTTGCCCAATGCGCTGTACACGATTCTGTTGGCACCCTTTGTTTACGGATTGGTGCTGACTACGGCGCGGTTTCTGCGGCGTCGCAAGAACGGATAATTGCGTAGATCCTACGAAAGGAGGTGGCGAAAGTGCTCAAAGAACCCAATTCCCAAAAGATTAATCCTCGTCGTATCACAGCGCTTCTGCTGATTATTGCCGTGGTGCTGGGCATCTTCTCGGTGCGTCTGTTCCAGATACAGATTGTGCAGGGGGAGGAATACGCTAAGTTGGCGGACGAGAGCTACAAGACCTCTGTGTCCATCGCCGCCTCTCGCGGCGAGATTGTGGACTGTAATCAGGTGCCACTGGTATCCAACCGCACCAGCTACGCAGTTTCGCTGGATTATAATTATTTTCCGCACGGTCGCAGTTCCGAGAAGCTGAAAGAGCAGAACGACTGCCTGCTGGAACTGGTAGCTGTCTTACAACAAGAGAAAGAAGAATGGATCGACACTCTGCCCATTACCGTTGAACAACCTTATGCATTTGAAGCGGATCGGGAGAGCGGTATCCGCCGCCTCAAAGAGATGCTCCGTATGGCGAGCTACGCCTCGGCACAGCAGTGCTTGGATCAACTGGTCAAGACCTTTGAGTTAGAGACATACACGGAGCAGGAACAGCGGGTCTTGGCGGGTATTCATTACGAGATGGAGTCTGCCGGTTTTTCTGCCAAGGTGGCATACACCTTTGCCAGCGACGTGTCGGATACCACCATGTATCGCATCATGGAGCACAGCATCCGATTCCCCGGAGTGGACGTGATCACGGTGCCGGTACGTGAGTACGTGGCGGGCAACGTGGCTTGCCACATCATTGGTACGGTTGGTCCTATCTATGCGGAGGAATATGCCGGCTTAAAGGACAAAGGCTATTCCTACAACGACATTCTCGGCAAGAGCGGTATTGAATCCGCAGCGGAGGAGTATCTGCGTGGAGTACCCGGCAAGCGGGTGCTGTCCAAGAACTCTCAAGGTGTTGTGACCTCGGAGGAAGAGGAACTGGCGCCGGTGCCCGGTCGTACGGTGGTGTTGTGCGTGGATTCACAGGTGCAGGCTGCTGCACAGGATGCGCTGAAAGAGAAAATCACCGACTTGCGTGAAAACGGTACAGAAGGAAAAGGCAAGGACGTTAAGAGCGGTGCCGTAGTGATGCTGGATGTGAAGACCGGCGGCGTTATCGTCAGTGCCTCCTGGCCGGATTACGATCTGTCCACTTATGGTGAGGAGTATAACACACTTTTGGCGGACGAGGATAACCCGCTGTTTAACCGTGCCCTCAATGGCGCTTTTCCCTGTGGTTCTACCTTCAAGCCGGGGGTGGCATTAGCCGCCATCACCGAGGGGATCGTCACCGGCAGTCAACACATTAACTGTGTGTATGCGTATGATTATTACGCTCCCAGTTACGTGCCTAAGTGTATGTCCCGACACGGCAATCTGGATGTGTTGCACGCCATTGAGAAGTCTTGTAACTACTATTTCTACGATGTGGGTCGTCTGATGGGCAGCAGTCTGTTCAGTTATCTGACCCTTTACGGCTTCGGCAGTAAGACGGGCGTGGAGATTGGTGAATCCTCGGGTATCCAGCAGACACCCGAATATATGCGTTCCATCGGAGGCACTTGGGTGGGTGGTGACTATCTCCAGTTGGCCATCGGTCAGCGGGGTTCCTATACCCCCATTCAGTTGGCGGCCTATGCCATGATGATCGCCAACAACGGTGTCCGCTACAAGACCCATTTCATTAAATCGGTGCGTAGTTACGACGGCTCAGAAGAAACGGTGATTCCTACCGAGATCGCGGCTAAGGTTGAATGGAGCGATGAAGCCCTGAAAGCCGTACAGCTAGGAATGATCGCCGTCGGTAAGACGGGTACCGCCCGCGCATCTTTTGCGGATGCTCCCTACACCGTGGCTTGTAAGACGGGTACTGCCCAGACGGGTGTCAAGGATGCTTCTGACCACGGCACCTTCATCGCCTATGCTCCCGCGGAGAATCCTGAAGTAGCACTGGCGGTTGTGGTAGAAAACGGTACCTCGGCCGCATCGGCAGCGGTAGCGCGTAAGGTGCTGGATGCCTATTTTAACGGAAAAACGGCAGGGGAGGTACCCACTCCCGAAGGTGTGCTTATTCCGTAAAAGATTGTTGAAAAAATAAAGATATTGGGTTTACTTTTTTACTTTAATGTGATATAATTTTTGCAAACTATCGAAAGAGAGTGTTTTCGCAGGAGGTGAGCAACAAAATGGGACAGATTTGTGTGGTTACGTCGGGTAAGGGCGGTGCCGGCAAGTCTACGGTTACCGCAGGTCTCGGCTATGCGTTGTCCCGCCACAGCGGACGGGTGTTGCTCATTGATGCGGACGCAGGTTTGCGGAGTTTGGACTTAATGCTGGGAGTCAGCGGCAATACGATGTACGATCTGGCGGACGTGTTCGCCGGTAACTGTGAACCAGTACGGGCCATCTATCCGTCTCCGATTTTCCAGAATGTATTTGTGTTACCCGCCCCCATTCGGTTGGAGGATATGTGCTCTCCTGAGGAGATGCGTGCTCTGTGCCGCGGTTTGGCGACCTATTACGATCAGGTCATCATCGACTGTCCCGCGGGAATCGGTCCCGGATTCGAGACGGCGGTAGCGGCAGCGGATCGGGCACTGGTGGTGTCCACTCCCGATATGGTGTGCGCTCGTGATGCCCAGATTCTTTCCCACCTGTTGGAGGAGCGCCGTGTACCGGCGCATCTCATTATTAATCGTCTGCGCCCCAATAAGGTGATGGACGGTTCTATGCCGGATGTGGACGAGATCATCGACACTGCCGGTATCCAGCTCTTAGGCATTTTGCCGGAGGACGAAGAGGTGGCGGTGGCCAACGCCAACGCCCGCCCCTTACCTTCGGCTTGCAATGCGGCGGTGTGTTTTGACAACATTGCCCGCCGTTATTTGGGGCAGTTGGTGCCCTTAGCCAAATTGGAGAAAATGTAACGCAAATAATCAGGGAGGTTTCGCTATGAATATTGCGCTGATCGCACACGATGCGAAGAAGGAATTGATGGTTCAGTTCTGCATTGCCTATTGCGGCATTCTGAGCCGACATAATCTGTGCGCTACCGGCACCACCGGTCGCTTGGTATCCGAGGCCACCGGTCTGGAGATTGTTCGCTATATGAGCGGCTCTCAGGGCGGTGATCAGCAGATCACCGCGCGCATTGCCTGCGACGAGATCGACCTGCTTTTGTTTTTCCGTGACCCCATGACCGCTAAGTCCAATGAGCCTAACGATTTGGATATGCTCCGATTGTGCGATATTCGCGGCATTCCTGTGGCAACCAACATTGCCACCGCCGAGGTGCTCATCCACGGCTTGGAGCGCGGCGATCTGGATTGGCGTAATATCGTCAATCCCCGTAACCGATAATCCGGTATGAGGGTGCACGTAAGTGTGCCCTTTTGCCTTGTATTGTAGAGAGGAATCATCACTATGGCATTGATTACACAGGCTCCCCGCGGCACGCAGGACGTGTTGCCTCAGAGCAGTTATAAGTGGCAGTATGTAGAGCAGACGGCGCTGGCGATTGCACGGGATTTTGGATTCCACGAAATCCGAACTCCCGTGTTCGAGCACACCAATCTGTTCCAACGCTCGGTGGGTGAGACCACCGACGTGGTACAAAAAGAAATGTACACCTTTGAGGATAAGGGAGGTCGTTCCATCACCCTGCGTCCCGAAGGCACTGCCGGCGCAGCCCGCGCGGTGTTGGAGCATGGACTGCTGGCAGGTGCTCTGCCGGTCAAGGTGTCCTACGTCACCTCTTGCTATCGTTATGAAAAGAGTCAGAAGGGTCGGTATCGTGAATTCCACCAGTTTGGCGTTGAGTGCTTTGGCGCGTCCGCCCCTCAGGCGGATGCGGAGACTATTTCGCTGGCGATGATGATTTTGAGCAACTTGGGTATTCCCAACGTGGCCCTGCACATCAATTCCATTGGTTGCCCTTCCTGCCGTGCCCGCTATCACGAGGCGTTGCACAGCTATTTTGCCTCCCATCAGGAGGAGCTTTGCGGCACCTGTCTGAGTCGCTTGGAGCGCAACCCGATGCGTATTTTGGACTGCAAGTCTCCCGTGTGCCACGGCATTGCCGCCGAGGCGCCGGTGATGCTGGACTACCTGTGTGAGGATTGTGCTGCTCATTTTGAAACGGTCAAGGAATGTCTGGATGCTGCCAATATCGCTTACGTGATCGATCCTCACATCGTGCGCGGCTTGGATTATTACACCCGCACCGTGTTCGAATTGGTCTCCGATCAGGGACTGGTGGTGGCCGGCGGCGGTCGCTACGATGGTTTGGTATCTGAGTTGGGCGGAGCCCCTCAGCCCGGGTTGGGATTTGGTATGGGCATCGAGCGCCTGCTGATGGTGATGGAGGAGCAAGAATCCAAGTTCCCTGCGGCTCCCGCTTGCGACCTGTATTTGGTTTCGATGGGTCAGGCAGCGGCCAAGAAGTGCTTTGCCTTGGCCACAGCTCTGCGTGAGGGTGGTGCTTCGGTGGAGTGTGATATTGTGGGCCGCTCGCTGAAAGCTCAGATGAAATATGCGGATAAGTTGGGTGCTCGTTTCACCGTAGTGGTGGGCGATAACGAATTGGAGACCGGACGCGCACAACTCAAGGATATGGTCAGCGGCGCCACCGAAGAGGTGTCGCTGGATGAAGATCTTTACAATGTTCTGCGGCAGAAACTGCTGGATCAGGAATTAGCCGGTATGGCGGATCTGTTTGGCAGTGTGGCCGAGTTCGCTTGATATTGGATAGGAAAAGGGGAGAGTATAATGGCAGAATCGATTAAGGGTTTGCGCCGTACCGCCTACTGTGGCGAGTTCCGTGAGGAACACGCGGGTCAGGAGGCCGTGGTGTTTGGCTGGGTACAGCGACAGCGTGACTTGGGTCAGTTGATCTTTGTGGATCTGCGCGACCGCACGGGTATCGTGCAGTTGGCCTTTGATCAGGACACCGCCAAAGAGGTGTTCGATAAGGCGTTTACCTTGCGCAGTGAGTTTGTGGTGGCGGCACGGGGTATTGTCCGCGTGCGTTCCTCCCGCAACAGCGAGATCCCCACGGGTGATGTGGAGATCGCGGTGGAGGAACTGCGTATTCTCAACAAGGCGGAGACGCCTCCCTTTGAGATCGTGGAGAATTGCGCTACCGCCGAGGCGACCCGCCTTAAATACCGCTATCTGGACCTGCGCCGTCCCGATCTGATGCGTAATATCCTGATGCGCCATCGCATCACCAAGGTGATTCGCGATTTCTTTGATAAAAACGGCTTCATCGAGTTGGAGACGCCTATGCTCATTAAGTCCACTCCCGAGGGCGCCCGCGACTTCCTGGTGCCCAGCCGTCTGCATCCCGGTGAGTTCTATGCGCTGCCCCAGTCCCCTCAGCTGTATAAGCAGCTGAGTATGGTGGCGGGCTTTGACCGTTATGTCCAGTTGGCTCGTTGTTTCCGCGACGAGGATCTGCGTGCGGACCGTCAGCCCGAGTTTACCCAGATCGACTTGGAGATGTCCTTCGTGGATGTGGAGGACGTGCTGGCCATGGGTGAGGACTTTATGCGCACCTTGTTTAAAGAGGTGCTGAATGTGGACCTGCCTGCCGCTCTGCCTCGTCTCAAATACAACGACGCTATGGAGCGTTACGGCTCGGACAAGCCGGATACCCGCTTCGGCATGGAGATTATTGATCTGACCGATGCGGTGAAGGATTGCGGCTTCGGCGTGTTCTCCTCCGCTGCTCAGGGCGGCGGCACCGTCCGGTGCCTGACCGCCAAGGGTGCGGCGACCACCCTGTCCCGTAAAGAGATTGACAAACTCACTGAGTTTGTCCGCGGTATTGGCGCCAAGGGCTTGGCTTGGGTGCGCTGGGTGGAGGAGGCTCCTGCTTCCTCCTTCGGCAAGTTCCTCACCGAAGAGGAGATGACCGCGCTGTTGACCGCCGCCGGTGCTCAGCAGGGTGACGTGGTGCTCATCGTGGCCGACACGGTGAAGAAGCACGTGCTCACCACCTTAGGCGCTCTGCGTCTTGAATTGGCCAACAAGCTGAATATTCCCCGCGAGGGCTTTAACCTTTTGTGGATCACCGAGTTCCCCTTCTTCGAGTGGGACGAGGAGAGCGGCACCTGGGTGGCCATGCACCATCCCTTCACCTCTCCGTTGGACGAGTGTGTGCAGTATTTGGACACCGCCCCCGAGAAAGTATACGCCAAGGCCTATGACTTGGTGCTCAACGGCATTGAGCTGGCGTCCGGCTCAATTCGTATCACCGATCCTGATTTACAGAACCATATGTTCAGCGCTTTGGGTCTGTCTCAAGAGGAGGCTCAGCAGAAGTTCGGCTTCTTGCTGGATGCATTCCGTTATGGTGCTCCGCCCCACGGCGGTATGGGTATCGGTCTGGACCGTCTTGTGATGCAGATGGTGGAGGCTCCCACCTTGCGTGACGTCATCGCCTATCCCAAGGTACAGAATATGACCGAGCCTATGACCGAGTGTCCCTCGGTGGTGGACGAGCAGCAGCTGCTGGATCTGGGCATCGGTATTCTGCCGAAAACCGAAGAATAACACAAATCCCGTGCCCTCTGCGGAGTGGTACGGGATTTTTTGCGCAAAAATCGACATCTTTTGTAAATCTTTATTGAAAAACTGTTCATAAAATGGTATGATATAAGGTAATTATAAGGGAGAGGAGGCTTTCTGCATGCATATTCGCCGCTGGAATGAAGCAAAACTGAATACGGCACTGGCGGCGGAATTGGCAGAGGCCTGCGAGATCCATCCTTTCCTGTCCTTGATGCTTACTGCTCAGGGTGTTGAAACGCCTGAGCAGGTGCTTGCATACATTATGGGCACGGAGGAAGAAATCGATCCCTATGCTTTCCCCGATATGGAGGCCGCTGTGGCGCGGATTCACCGCGCCGTAGCGCAAAAAGAGCGGGTGCTCATTTACGGTGACTATGATGTGGATGGTATTACCGCCACTGTGCTTCTGTTGACCTATTTGCAGAAGCAAGGAGTAGACGCTACTTATCGCATTCCCACTCGTGAAGAGGGTTACGGCTTGCATTCCGATACGGTGTATTGGGCAGCGGAGCAGGGTATCTCCTTGATTATTACCGTGGACACGGGCGTCACCGCAATGGAAGAGGCTGAATTGGCGGCTT
This sequence comes from Acutalibacteraceae bacterium, assembly GCA_045578085.1. GTDB lineage: Bacteria > Bacillota > Clostridia > Oscillospirales > Acutalibacteraceae > UBA5905. The sequence goes on from JAZNJO010000008.1 coordinate 12,881, forward strand.
CGCTGGGTGTGGATTTGTTGATTACCGACCATCATCAGCCCTCTGACTGCTTGCCGAAAGCGGTGGCTGTGGTGGATCCCCACCGTGTGGATTGTGAAATCTCATGGAGGGAGTTTGCCGGTGTTGGCGTTGCTTTTATGTTGGTGTGTGCTCTGTGCGAGGACGGTGAGCAGGCCTTTACCGACTACGGCGATCTGTTGGCATTGGGTACGCTGGCGGATATGATGCCTTTACAGGGATTCAACCGCGATCTGATGCGCCGCTGTTTGATGCTTCTTGAAAACAGCCGACGCGCAGGTATCGTAGCGCTTCGAAATATTGCCGGTATGAATGAAAAAGGTATGACCGCTACGGCGGTGACCTTCTCTTTGGTGCCGCGACTGAATGCGGCAGGTCGTATGGCAGATCCTGATGTGGCGGTGAAATTGTTGCTCAGCACCACGGAAGAAGAGGCGTCGAACTATGCCGCTCGATTGCAGACGCTCAATACACAGCGTCAGCAGGCCAGCGCTTCCATAGTGGCGCAGGTTGAGGAGCAACTATCTCAGCATCCCGAATGGCTTACTCAGCGGGTGCTTGTGGTGTGTGGTGAAAACTGGCACGGCGGTTTGCTCGGCTTGGTGGCAGCGCGTCTTGTGGATCGTTACGGTAAACCCGCCGTCGCTCTAACTTTGGGCGAGGACGGTGTTGCCCATGGCTCCTGCCGCAGTTTGGAAGACTTTTCTATGTTCGGTGCGCTTCAATTCTGTGCGGACTGCCTGACAGTTTACGGCGGCCACGAGATGGCGGCAGGCGTTACCCTGCCTAATGATGAAGTGGATCGTTTCCGCACGGCCATTAACGATTATGCACGTGAACGGGTGGCTGAGATGCCGGTGTCTACCTTGGATGTGTCGGTTCGCCTTCGTCCCGACCAGATTCATTCGGATAAACTGGAACTTTTACAGGTGCTGGAGCCTTTCGGTAATGGAAACCCAGCGCCTCTGTTCGGTCTTAACCGTATGCATCTGGATAATATCACAGCCGTTGGCAATGGTAAGCATCTGCGTCTGTCCCTGAGCCGAGATGGGGTACGGGTCACAGTTATGAAATTTCAGACCACACCGGAAGAGTTTCCGATTTCCTGCGGTTCGGTTGTGAATTGTGTGGTCAGTTTGGATAAGAATGAATATAAGGGGAATACCTCTCTCAGCGTCCGCCTACGAGATATTTCCTACGCGGATACGGATCGGGAGGCGCTGCTTTCCCATCTGCGCACCTTTGAGGGTATACTTCGCGGGGAGATATGTCCTGCTGCTGAGGAGGTCTTGGCTGGTCGTGAGTGCTTAGCCGGTTTGTATAACCTCTTGCGGGGATGCCGGTATTGGTGTGGCACCCCTGAGCAACTGCTTCATTCGGTGAGCGGACTCAGCTGTTTGCAGATGTTAGTGGCGTTAGAGATCTGGCAACAGTGCGGTTTAGTGACTTGGCATGATTTGGGCGAGCGTATGGAGATTTCGGTGCTTCCGGCAATGGGGAAAGCGGATATGACCGCCACGCCATTGTGGCAATACTTAACGAAAGGGGATGGGGAGAATGTCTTGTGAGAATCACAACGCAGAGTGCAAAGAAGCGGTTGTCCAACAGTTAATGCAACTGCTGGAAAACAGCGATAAATCTTATGACATTGTCCGCATCCGCGATGCTATGGAATTGGCGATTGAGGCCCATGACGGTCAGCGTCGCCAGTCCGGTGAAGAATATGTATGCCATCCGCTACACGTGGCCTGTATACTGGTAGAAATCGGTATGGACAGCGATGCGGTTGCGGCGGCCCTCTTGCACGACGTGGTGGAGGATACGGATACAGAATTATCCGAGATTGCCGCTCGTTTCGGTCAGGAGGTTGCGGATCTGGTGGATGGTGTCACCAAGATCACCAAGATGAACTTTTCCACTCGAGAGGAACAGCAGGCCGAGAATGTCCGCAAGATGCTGTTGGCCATGTCCAAAGATGTGCGTGTGATGATTATCAAGTTGGCGGACCGACTGCACAATATGCGCACCAGCGACGGCTGGAAACCTCAGAAACAGCGAGACAAAGCTCGCGAGACCTTGGATATTTACGCACCACTGGCCCATCGTCTCGGCATTCGCACCATTAAAGAGGAGTTGGAAGACCTTTCTTTGCGTGTGCTGGACCCCGTGGCCTGCAAGGAGATTGAAGAGAATCTGGCACTGCACGCCGATGAGCGTACTGCTTTTTTACAGAGCATTCAGCAGCGGATTCACGGTCATCTGGCCGAGTATGGTATCGAGGCTTTTATTTCGGGCCGCATCAAGAGTTATGCAGGCATCTATCGAAAGATGTATATGCGAGGCCGTGCCTTTGACGAGATCTTTGATATCTATGCGGTGCGGGTTATTGTAGATAACGTCAACGACTGTTATAACGCTTTGGGTATCGTGCATGAGATGTTCCGTCCCTTGCCCAATCGGTTTAAAGACTATATCTCTACTCCCAAGCCCAATATGTACCAGTCCTTGCACACTACCGTGGTGAGCAAAGAGAAGATTCCCTTTGAGGTGCAGATCCGCACTTGGGATATGCACTATACGGCGGAATACGGTATCGCTGCTCACTGGAAATACAAGGCGGGTATTCAGAAGAAGGATAAGTTGGAGGAACGCTTGGCATGGGTGCGCCAGTTTATCGAGAACCAGCAGGATGTGGACGATGCTGAAGACATCGTGCAAAGCATCAAGACCGATCTGGATATTGAGGACGTTTTTGTATTTACCCCCAAGGGTGACGTGATTACCTTGCCTGAAGGCAGTACCGTCATTGATTTTGCTTACGCGATTCACACAGCGGTGGGCAACCGTATGATGGGCGCCAAGGTAAACAGTCGCATCGTGCCGCTGGATTATAAGGTCAAGACGGGCGAGATCGTTGAGGTGCTTACCACCTCCTCGGCTAATCACGGCCCCAGCCGTGACTGGTTGAATATTGTCCATACCAGTGAAGCTCGCAACAAGATCCGCGGTTGGTTCAAGAAGGAGCGCCGCGAGGAAAATATACAGCAGGGTCGTGCTGAATTAGAGCGGGAATTGTCTCGTAATTTGATCCGTCTACCTGAGGAACGGATGGAGCAGTTCCTGATGAATCAGGCCAAAAAACAGCATTGTGCCACCTTGGATGATTTCTACGCCGCCATTGGCTACGGCGGCGTGATGCTGTCCCGCCTGATCCCTCGCATCAAGGATGAATATACCCGTATGCAGCGGGAGGAACAAGCAGCAGCACAGCCGATTGCGCCCGTTACGACGCCTCCGCGCCGTCGCTCCCATCAAGGCGGTGTGATTATCGATAATCTGGACGATTGTCTGGTGAAGTTTGCTCAGTGCTGCAATCCTGTGCCCGGTGACCCCATCATCGGTTTCGTCACCCGTGGGTATGGCGTGTCCATCCATCGTCGAGACTGCACCAATGTGCCGGAGAATATTGCCCTGTCTCCTAATCGGGAGCGGTGGGTCAATGTGCAGTGGGAGCAGTCGGTGGATACGGAGTTTAATGCCAACCTGCGCATTATGGCTCACGATTCGGTGAACCTTTTGCTGAAAGTGGCTACCACCCTGTCCAACCTGCATATTCCCGTTCATTCCATCAACGCACGAGATCAGGAGAACGGCGCGGTCATCACTATGACCGTGGCGGTCAACAGCGTGGAACACCTGCAATATGTGATGCAGAAGCTCCGTGCCGTGCCCGGTGTGGATGACGTACAACGTACCGGTATCTAAAAAAGGAGAATCCGTTATGAAGGCTGTTTTTCAGCGTGTGACTGAGGCTTCGGTCACGGTGGACAGTGTTACCATCGCCTCTATCCACGAGGGTGTTCTGCTTCTGGTGGGGGTGTGCGACGGAGACACGGAGCAGGAGGCGGCTCTGCTGGCGAAAAAGGTGGCAGAGCTTCGCGTGTTTTGCGATGAGAACGATAAAATGATTCGGTCGGTACTGGATATTGGCGGTAGTGTACTGGCGGTTTCCCAGTTTACTCTGTGCGCGAATACCGCCCGTGGTCGTCGCCCCGATTTTATGGCGGCGGCCCGTCCCGATGTGGCGCAGCCCCTCTTTGATCGCTTTACGGAGGAGCTCCGTCGTATGGGCGTGTCAGACGTGCAGACGGGGCGGTTCGGCGCAGATATGAAGGTGCGCCTGCTTAATGATGGTCCCGTCACCATCTTGCTGGATACTGATGTGTGGAAAAAGGGAGAAAAACGATGAATATTCGTTGCTTGCCCATTGATGGTACCAATTGCTATGTTTTATGGGATGATGAAAAGGACGCGGTGATTTTAGACCCTGCCGGCGAGACTCAGACCATTCTAGCGTTTGTCAATGAACAGCAGCTGCGCGTTCACAGCGTAGTGCTGACCCACGCCCATTTCGATCATATGATGGCAGCCGAGGCTGTGTGCGCCGCTTTCAACACCCCTTTACTGGTTGGGGCAGGGGATGTGGAGACTCTGTCTAATCCTCGACTCAATCTATCCGCTGTGTTTTTGACGGATGTGTCGCTCTCCTTGACCTGTGATGGCGTGCTCCGCGATGGTGACCACCTATCTGTTGGCAAGGAGTCCCTTACTGTATGGGAGACCCCGGGTCACACCGACGGTTGTCTGTGTTTTTTAGGCGATGGGGTGGTATTTACAGGCGATACTCTGTTTTACGGCAGCATCGGTCGACTGGATTTTCCCACAGGAGACGAGGAGGCGATGACTCGCTCTCTGGCGCGACTGATGACCTTGCCCCCCAATATGGTAGTATACAGCGGTCACGGACCAACCACCACCATCGGGCGCGAGCGGTTACAAAATCCTTATTTACGATAAAGGAAGATCTTTATGCATTTGTATCTGCAAGGCAACGATTTTCATTTTGAATTAGAGAACGTTTGTCGGTTGTTTTTACCTCTGGAAAAAGTAATCACCCATCACGAGGAATCCGTGGTGGTGGATGGCTTAACGGTGGAATGCGCGATGGAGCAAGATGGGGCGCAGATGGCGCTCCGTTGCCGCGTGCGGTTGGACGGCTTCGATGAGGAGCTTACCTCCGCCGTTTCTGCTGATTCCGCCACCTTGTTGGACGATTGTGAGCTGGAATTGTGTACGCTGCTATACCATTTACTTGTAAAGCTTCTTGGCTTTACACATGGATGGGGCTTGATTACAGGGGTTCGTCCCGTGAAGCTGCTCCGTCGTCTCACTCGCGAGATGGGGGCTGAGGCGGCGATGGCGTATTTGCGGGACAAGCTGTTGGTGGGGGAGGAAAAGCGCTCTCTATGCGCCACCACTCTCCTTAATGAGGACAAGGTGTTGCAGTTGTCCCGCCCCGATTCGTTCAGTTTGTATGTATCCATTCCGTTCTGTCCTACCCGCTGTGATTATTGTTCTTTTGTGTCTCAAACGGTGGAGCGCGCCAAGAAACTGATTCCCGATTATGTGGAGCAGTTGTGCCGTGAGATCGCTTATACGGGCGAGATTGCCCGCGGTTTGGGACTTCGTTTGGAATCGGTGTATTTCGGCGGCGGCACGCCGACTACCTTGTCAGCGGAGCAGCTTGCTGCCTTGTTTCGCACGGTGGAATCCTCCTTTGATTTGTCCACTCTGCGAGAATATACCGTGGAGGCGGGTCGCCCCGATACGGTGACACCTGAGAAGATGGCGGCCATTCGCGCCGCCGGTGTGGGACGGGTGAGCATCAACCCCCAGACCCTGCAACCTGATGTGTTGGCCGGCATTGGGCGCAAGCACACGGTGGAGCAGTTCTACGACGCTTTCGCTATGGCGCGAGCAGCGGGCTTTGATAACATCAATACCGACCTGATCGCTGGCTTGCCCGGAGATGATTTTGTTGGTTTTTCCGACACCTTGGACAAGATTATCGGTTTGTCACCCGAGAGCGTCACCGTGCATACTTTGTCAATGAAACGGGCCTCCAACATTATGTTGCAGCGTCGCCCTGATTTTGGCGTGGAGGATGACGCGGTGCGGATGGTGCGCCATACCGCTGCGGCCCTTCCTGCGGCAGGCTACGCGCCTTATTACCTCTATCGCCAGAGTCGTACGGTGGGTAATCAGGAGAACATAGGCTGGTCCAAAGCGGGGTGCGAATGCCTGTATAACGTATACATTATGGATGAGACCCACACCATTCTTGGGTGCGGTGCAGGTGCGGTGAGCAAACTCAAACAACCGGGCACGGATTACTTGGAGCGTATCTTTAATTATAAGTTCCCCTATGAATACAACAGTGGACTGGACGAGATGCTTCGCCGTAAGGACGCCGTCGTAGGATTTTATGAGAAATATGGTGGATTGTAATTAGGGATTGCAATTCCGTTTACTCGGCGGTATAATGGACATAATGAACGAGAAAAGGAGCGTGTGTATCGTGGCAACATGGGAAGATGTGGTATGCAAGGCGAAGGAATTGGCGGATGCCGCCGGTCGTAAGGTGTCGGACGTGGCTGACCTGACCAAACAGAAACTGAAATTGGCGGAGAATGATCGCGCCATTCGCGAGGCGATGGAAGCCTTGGGTCATTTGTGCTACGATCACCGCAAAGGAGAGGACCTTAACGAGGAGTTGGCGGCGGCGCTGGTGAGCCAGATTGATGAGCTAAAGGCTGCCAACGAGGAGTTACAGGCTTCTATTGATAACCGTCAAGGTCAAAAGACCTGCGTGTGCGGCGCTAAGAATCCGTCGGACGCGGCGTTTTGCAGCACCTGCGGTAATGAACTGAAATAAAGGTTGGTTATTATGAAAAAGAGCCATATTGCGTTGATCGTGATCGCCTGCGTGGTGGCTGCTTGCGCAGTGTTTTCCTATTTGATCACTCCTATGTCTATGTTCTTCGGCGGTATCTTTATGGACGGATTCGGCGGCAATGAGGCGAAGATCGAGATTGACGGTTACCGCTTGTGTAAAGACGCTAACGGCGATGACGTTGTTATCATCCGGTATCTGCTGAAAAACGACGGCGAAGAACCCACCTGCCTTATTTGGGAAGGTGATTTCTACGTCTATCAGAACGGTGTTGGTCTGACCGAGTGCTATGGGGAACTTCCCAAGGAATGCGATTACGATACGGAAGACCAGTTCAAGAACATTAAGGGCGGCGTGGAGTATTGCGCCGAGATTGCCTATTTGCTGAATGATCCGGATGCGGACGTAGAGGTTGAGGTGGATGACTACGGTTTGCGGGACGGTAAGAAACAGAAAGTGTTTCAAATTTCAAAATAAAAAACCGTACATAATAAAAAAGGAACAACCCGCGGGTTGTTCCTTTTTATTGCTCATATTCATCCAAAAACGAGGTGATTTGATCCCCTTTTCGGTAGCTGATGATGGTTTCCAAATTTACGTTCTCAGCGCTGCGGAAGATGTTGATGTCCGATTGAGGGTTCTTCTGTCGTAATTGCGCCAACAGAGCCTTGATCTCGGCCCGTTTGGAGTTGTTTTCCCGACGGTCGGTGACCGAGCAGGCACACCGCAGGAAGGTTAGATCGTTGTAACGCGCCCAAGCGGAAATGTCCTGTTCTCGGACCAAATACAGGGGGCGGATGAGCTCCATGCCGGGGAAATTGAGGCTGTGGAGCTTGGGCATCATGGTGCGCATCTCGGCTCCATACAACATACTCATCATAATGGTCTCGATCACATCGTCAAAGTGATGCCCCAAGGCGATCTTGTTGCATCCCAGTTCCTTGGCAAATTTGTAGAGGTATCCCCGGCGCATACGGGCACAGAGATAGCAGGGGGTGCCCTCTTGTTTGTTCACCACCGAGAAGATGGGACTGTCAAAAATATGCGCCTCGATACCCGTAATGTGGAGCAAATCCTCGATTTGCCGGCGGTTTTCAGGTTTATACCCGGGATCCATCACGATGAAATCTAACTTAAAGGGCACCTCACTTCCGTGGCGATGGAGTTCCTGCAAGCACTTCGCCAGCAAAAAGGAATCCTTGCCTCCCGAAAGGCAGACAGCGATGTGGTCTCCTGCCTTAATCATTTCGTAGTCTTTCAGCGCGCCGATGAAGTTGTTCCATATGGGTTTACGGTATTTCTTGATGATACTCCGCTCAATTTGCTGTACGCGGTCCATAGGTCAACCTCCCTTACGGTTGCCGACGACCTGCTTAATGCTGCCCAGTAGCAGACGGAAGTTGATCGCCAGCACCTCCAGCAACAGACCCGTGCAGATATATTGCCAGTAGGGAAGTTCGAAGATCATAATCACACTCTGTACTGCAATAAGGGTCATATTCACGGTGAAACGGGGAAGATTCCATCCAATAGGGATAAACTTGCGGGTGTGGAAACCGCGCAGAAGCACCACCAGTCCGTAACTGAAAGCGGTGGCAAGAGCGGCACCATGGGCGCCCATACGGGGAATGAGAATGAGATTGGCGGCAATATTAACCACGGTACCGATCACCGTGGTGACCAGGGAACTGCGGCTCTTTTTCTCCACCACGTAGATGGTGCCCAGGAAGGTGACGAAGCAGGACATAGCCGTGGCGATCACCAAGGTGGGAATGTATTGCCAGGATTCATAGTAGGCCGCATCTGCCATAATGCGGGTGATCAGTTTGGCACTCACGATCAGCGCCGAAGCGCCCACGAAGATCACCGACTGGTACATTGCGAAAACGTGAGTGAAGAAGGTTTGTCGTTCCAGGCGGCTTTTCTCCGACAGAACGGACATCTGCCACGCATCCATAAAGATGCCGCACACCATAATCAGCATATTGGGCAGGCGATAGGCCAGTGAATACAATCCGTTGGCGGACTCACTGATGAACACCGTCACCATATAGCGGTCCGAGTAGTCGGTGATCCACCACAGCGCCGAGTTGGGGATGAGGGGGATGGAATAGCGGAGCATCGCCTTGGTGATCGTCTTTTTCAGCTTGTCAAAACGAATGAGTTTATACAGCTTTGCAGAAATAATGAGAATCACCGAGCAGGTAAGGTCGCTCAGGGCAATCGCGAGGATGTAGCCCACAATGCCCATATCCAGAACGGCTAAGAACAGAATGTCCAGCAGTACCGTGATGGCGGTGCCAATGATTACGCAGATGGTGAACAGCTTAGCTTTGTGCATGCTTTTCACACAATACGCGAAGAGATAGTGGGTAATGGAACAGAAGATAAAGAGATACACCAGCAGGGCGTGCTCACCGAAGGCGGGGATGAGCCGCACCAAGGGAAAGAACAGTAGGAACGTAAGGAATCCTAACAGATTCACTGCCAGTCCTGCCGTGAGTACCGAGCCGCGGTCTGTCTCTCCGTCCATTCCGAAGCGCAGTACCGCTTGGTTGATGCCCAGAGATACCAGCGGTATTAGCAAGTTAGCGGTCTGGACCACCAGCTCCACAATGCCGAATTCATCGGGGGACAGATATTTAGTGTAGAGGGGGGTCAGCACAACATAGGTCATCAGTTTGGAGATGACGGTGCCGATGCCCAGAATTAGAGTGAACGAAAACAATCGCTTATATCGATCCGCTTTGGCCATACTGCGCCTCCTTTCTTTTTGCTTACAAATATTTATTATAACACTTGTTTGTTGCAAATACAAGAGCGGCTTGACAATTATCTACCTGTCAATTAAAATAGGCGTGAGGTGACAGGGATGTTTTGGAAAAAGAAACGGGAACCGGTGGGTAGTCCCACTGCCCTTAAATTGGACGGTCGTGAGCTAACCTTGTTGGCGCGTCGCTATCTGGACGAGAATGGCAGTCCCCAAGAAGAAGGGTTAGGGCGTGGCGGTCGCATCAACACCGCCAACGGCCACGTAATCCTGACCAACGACAAGGGCGAAGTCTTTGTTAATCATGATATCTCCACCGTACAGTGTGGCGAACTGATGTCGTTGGGTGGCGCGCTGTTTAGTGGCTACAACGAGCTAACGGGGCGTGAAGACACCATTGTGGTATATTATTCTAAGAGACAATAAATCGTTATTTAAAAAAGCCTCGACAGAACTACTGTCGGGGCTTTTTATAGGCATAAGATTACAATGTTATCGCATTCAACCTCTTCTCCACAGACGGTTACCGCAAGCTTGCCGTCAAAAGTGGTCAAGTGCCAATACACCTCGTTTTGCGCATCCCATCCACATAGGGGAGGCACGTTCAATTGCACCGACCGAAGCGGTATGCTAAGTCCTGCTCCGGTATATTTGACAAAGGCTTCTTTCATTGACCAAAGACGAGTGAATCGAGATGTACCATTCTCGCGTACCCAGTTTTCTTCCTGTTCTGCAAGCGTGCGGCTCATCACGCGGCGGGTCACGAACCGCTCCTCCTGCGCATCCATGCCCACAGGACGATCGGACACGGCACAGAATACCCATCGTCCGCTGTGAGAAAGGCTGAAATTGGGTGCGTTCTCCTTTGTCAGTGAGGGTTTACCGTGCTCACCGTATGCAAGGCGCGGCGGATCACCATCCTTGCCGAATAAGTGTGTAAGAAGCAGACCCGCGGCTACGCATTGGGCTCGTTTGAGAGGTAGGCGCAGTCTGGCGACCCGCTTGCGGCGCACATCATCTAAATGGGGCAGTGCACGGGTGACAGCATCATCCCGCAAATAGGGGGTGCAGTCTACGGCGTAGACACGAATCACAAGCATTCTCCTTTCTGACAGGTTCCTTTCCATTATAGCCGCAAAAATCCGCTCTGTCAACGCGGTATCGGTTGACAGAAAGAGGAAGGATTTGATATAATACAGCTATTATCGAGTAAGGAGTTCTCTATGGATATTTTACAAACCTTAACTAATGAATTTCATTTGAAATCACAGCACGTAGAAAACGTCATTGCCTTGTTGGACGACGGCAACACCATCCCTTTCATTGCCCGTTACCGTAAGGAACAGACGGGCTCTCTGGATGATCAGGTGCTGCGCGAGCTGGCCGAGCGGCTGGCGTATCTGCGTAACCTTAATGAGACTCGTGAGAAATATCGAGCCACCATTGAGGAGCAAGGCGCTCTCACCGAGGAGCTGGCGGCAGCTCTGGATGCGGCGGTGACTATGACCGAGCTGGATGACCTGTATCGTCCCTATCGTCCCAAACGCCGCACCCGTGCTACGGTTGCCAAGGAGCGGGGTCTGCAACCACTGGCGGATGCGCTGTATGCCCAAGAACCGAAGGGGGAGGACCCCTATGTGTTGGCCGAGGCGTACCTTGCCGAGGAAGTGCCTACCGTAGAGGATGCGCTGTCAGGTGCTCGCGATATTATTGCCGAACTCATTGCAGACGATGCTAATGTGCGTAAACGCCTGCGTGTCGTGTGCTTTGCCAACGGACACCTGACTTCAAAAGCGGCGAAGGAAGAGGACAGTGTTTACGCCAACTATTATGACTTCCGAGAGCCCCTTAACAAAGTGCCCGGTCACCGCATACTGGCCATCAACCGCGGTGAGCGGGAGGAGTTTCTTAAAGTGCACGTGGAGTTTGATTCTGCCCATGCTATGCGCATCGTTTATTCCGAGCACTTGAAGGCGGATTGTCCTTCCACAGCACAGGTGCAGGCGGCTGCTGAGGACTCCTATGACCGTCTCATTTTCCCTTCTTTGGAGCGGGAGATGCGCAATATGCTGACCGAGGCAGCTTCCGAGTCGGCTATTAAAGTGTTCGGCGTCAATCTGCGCCAGTTACTGATGCAGCCGCCGGTCAAGGGACGAGTTACTTTGGGTCTGGATCCCGGTTATCAGCACGGATGCAAGTGTGCGGTCATTGACCCCACCGGTAAGGTACTGGATACAGGTATCATTTACCCTGTGCCGCAGTTTAAGCGAATGGAGCAAGCTCAGAAGACTGTGCTGGGCTTCATCAAGAAACACAAGGTAGAGGTCATTGCTATCGGAAATGGCACAGCCTCCCACGAGACCGAAGTGTTCACTGCTGATTTAATTCGTGAAAACAACCTGACGGGTGTTTCCTATATGGTAGTAAGCGAGGCGGGGGCTTCCGTTTACTCTGCCTCTAAATTGGCGGCGCAGGAGTTTCCTGATTACGATGTTAACCTTCGTTCCGCCGTATCGATCGCACGACGGATGCAGGATCCCTTGGCAGAACTGGTCAAGATCGATCCCAAGGCCATCGGCGTGGGGCAATATCAGCATGATTTGCCCCAGTCTCAGTTGTCGGACACTCTTAACGGCGTGGTGGAATCCTGCGTTAACGCAGTGGGTGTGGATCTGAATACCGCCTCTGCGCCGCTTTTGTCTCAGGTGGCGGGCATTAATGCTACCGTAGCCAAGAATATCGTGGCTTACCGTGAGGAGAACGGTATGTTCACCTCCCGCGCAGCACTGAAAAAGGTGCCTAAACTGGGCCCAAAGGCATTTGAGCAGTGTGCAGGCTTTCTCCGTGTGCCGGAGAGCAAGAACAGGCTGGATCATACCGCAGTCCATCCCGAGAGCTATCCTGTGGCAAAGGACCTGCTGGATATGTGTCAGGTGACGGTAAAGGATCTGTCTCCCTTGCAGGAGAAGGTGGATGCTTTCGGAATCACGAATCTGGCGGAGAAACTGGGTGTGGGCGTGCCCACCTTGACCGACATTATTGCGGAGTTACAGCATCCCGGACGGGATCCTCGCGACGAGTTGCCGCCCCCGCTGCTGCGCACGGATATTCTTGGTATTGAGTCCCTTAAAGAGGGGATGGAGCTGACGGGTACGGTACGCAATGTTATCGACTTCGGTGCCTTTGTAGATATCGGTGTTCATCAAGACGGACTGGTGCACATTTCCCAGATAACAAACCGCTTTATTAAGCACCCGGGCGAGGTGCTGAAAGTGGGCGATGTGGTGAAAGTTTGGGTGCTGTCGGTGGATATTGGCAAAAAGCGCATCGGTTTAACAATGAAACCGCCCAAGAACACTTGACAAACGGTTGTAAAAAGGCTATGATATGGGGCGTGGATTTTCCACGCCCCGATATGCCGCTGTGGTGGAATAGGCAGACACAAGGGACTTAAAATCCCTCGGTAGAAATACCGTACCGGTTCGACCCCGGTCAGCGGCACCAAAGCAATATAATCCGAACCAGTTATTCCCCGTTGGGGATGGGTTCGGATTTATTGTTTATTTCACAAGATACGACCAAACCTATTTCGCCAATGGTTGGAAGATACGCCCCGAATCCAAGCCACGAGGACCGAGAGGAAAGAAGAAGCTGAAATAAACGACGAGAGCTGCCGTGTCGGCAGCTCTCGCTTTCTTATGTAGTTTTAATGCAGCTTTCTTTGCCGCTTGTTCCGCTTGCCACTCGGCAAACTCCTTTTGGATTTCTTCATTCTCGTATGCTGCCCGAATGTCATCGAACACGCAGCGGGCAAATCTCTCAATCGCATACTGGGGAATATTTGTGTTGTTAATCAGCTTCTTCTTTCTTGCCATTACGATACGTCTCCTTTGAATTTTATTTTCAAAGAATTTTAGTGGAAATGACATATCGCTGGCGGGGCAGACAGTAGGCAAAAAAGCCGCCTTTTTAATCTTCTAATTTATTTTCACCTTATTGCTTGAGCAATCGCAACACACGATTGCACCTGCCCTTGGGTGAAAAGGGAGAGTTGGCGGTAGTGCATACATTAAGCTTCCGCTGTTCTACTGGATGACGATACCAGTATAAAATACGATGGTGCAGCACAGCCAATTCAGAGAGTGTGCTCGGCGTAACCGCATCCCAACTGTCTGCGGTTGTGTTGGTAAGGGGTTAAAGCTGGAAGTAAAGACCTCATTAAGCCTAACCCGATGCAAATCGGTACATTGGTTAAAACTATCCCAGGCGAGAGGCATGGCCACCGCACTCATGTATGGAGGGTGCAGGGAACACACAGAAATATCGAAAGGTTACGCACGTGGAAAATCGAGTGGCTTGGCGCGTGTAGAAAGTGTGACGAATTTGATATGCAAATATCAATGAAGTGTCGGACAGTTAATGAATACGGATACCACACGGACACAACACGGATTCCTTCACGAAGTGGGTGTGAAACTTATTCTTTGGGCGGCTTTTCAATTTTTTACAGGAGAAGTCTGCCCAAAAGAAGCCGTTTGCCAGCCATTGCAAGCCGTTGTCCGTTTCTCGTAGGTGTGTTGCACAAAAGGAAAACGGGATTGTGTTTTATCTTCAACATAGAACCATTCATCAGAACAAGGCTTCTTTGCAGGCAGACTTCAACTCAAGCAATAGATTGGAATATAGATACCCATATATAGCAAAAGGACACAGGATTGATTTCCCGTGTCCTTATTTGTTAACGTTCTCTATCGTCATAATCAAGCTCGTAATCGTACTCACGTTCACGGAAGCGTTCTTCCTCTTGTGGTGGGTAGTAGTTCGGTAGTAGTTGCTGCTCCCACTTGGCACGAAGCTGTTCTATATTGCGAGCCATGTAGGTCTGGAAGCCGTCAATAACTAATTTGATTTCCCCACGTTCACCACGCACCTTTGCGTTGCGGATGAACTCGACCATGCAATAATGCAGAAACGGCTCTTGCACCTGTTCCGACAAAGCTTGGTTTATGTCCTGTAGCTGTTGGTTTTGGGTCAGCAAGACCTTACATTGCATTTGCAGTTCCTTGCTTCGTTCACGAAGTTGCTCGTTTTCAAGTTCAAGCTGCTCCTTTTTGTAGGCTTGTACCGACAAATGCTGACGGGTGTTTTCTGGGTCATGGGTTTCACCACGCTCAAGACCTCTTGGCTTGCCTACTTGCTCGTAGAACAGGTCTTGCCGTTTGCGGTAGTCAGTTCGACCACCCATAATGTCACGGGCAGACAGACGAGCTTGCCCATCCTCACCTTGTATTAGTGGTAGTGACTGGCAAGTTAAATGGGGTGTTTTTTCATCAAAATGAATAACAGCGTTGATAACCTTACCGTAGGTCTGCTCGTGGAATGCCAAGCAATCTTTGAAGTAGGAAACTATTTCATCTATACCCTTGTCTGCAAACCACTCTGGGGAAGCTCCGTAGAAGCCATCCAGCACAACGATGCTGTTCTTACGTTCTTGCACTTCTGCTTCTTGGAGTGCTGCCGTGACAGCCTTGCCCCAATTGTCGGACTTGACCAAGAACATATTGAAATCGGTTAATGCCCAGCATATGTCGCTGGCAGCAAAATCCCGCCCGTTTTCGTGGTCTGCTGTGGTGCGGTTTGCTTCAATCTGCAATCCGTACAAAGCGGAACGTTTTCTCTTTTCTACTCTCATTATACAGTATGCCATATTATATCTCCTTTCTTTGAGAAGTTCGGGATGCGTGCGTCAGCCTTTCCTCGTCCCTGTTCGCCGTTCTGCCTACGAGCAAACTCCACGCCTTTCGGTGGGGCGTGGAGCTTGTTCTACGGCATCTCTGGCCCTCACTCAGCCGCTTTGCCATAACCCGTACCAAAGTGCGTGTTACGGCTGCAGCGACTTCGCTCGGACTTCACAGTGCCGAGAAAAGTCTAACGCACTAGACAAAGCTTCCGCTTTGTACGATGCGACAGGGGAATCCCCTGCACCCCAATATTACTTTTGTTTTCAAAAGTAATATAGAACACGAAACAACAGACCATTGACTTTCAGTGTATTGGGTGATAAAATGAACTCAGCAATAAACTGGGATTTACGAGGTGCGGAAGATATGAGTAAGAGAAATTTGTTTCTTACATCTAGTGGATTATCCGATGATATGAAAAAGAGATTTTTTGATATTATTGGAAAAAGTCCAGAAGATGTGAAGGTACTCTATATTCCAACTGCTGGAATTGAAACAGACGGAGCAAGAGAAGGATTTGCTGTCTGTTTTTATGAACTCTCGTCCATGGGAATTCGTTATGAGAACATACTGGTATATAATCTAGAGTTAATTCTCTCAAAAGACTACAAGAGAACATACTCGTCGTTTGTTTCTGCTCCTTATATGATTACCAGACTATTAACGATTGAGGAACTGCGCTCTTTTGATGCAGTTGTTGTGAGTGGTGGTGATGCTGCTGTACTATGTCGTGAAATGGTTAGAACAGGGTTTGATAGAGCGATTGAGCAAGCAATTAATGATGGCCTTGCATACATTGGAATTAGTGCGGGAAGTATGTATGCAGCAGGAAATTTTGATGATGGGTTACATATTATTAGCAACCCCATAATTCCTCATTGGAATGGAGAAAAAATAACTGAATTATCAAATTGTCGAGACACAATAAGGCTTGCAGATGGACAGGCTGTTTATGTCGAAGATGGTTGTGCTAGCTTAATTTAACCAAAAGAATATAGAAATCATTATTTATCGAACTGATGACTTCAAACTTTTGCCTACAGAATTGACTAAAGAATACCTCCTATGATATGATTATTGCAACATATCATAGGAGGATTTCTTATGTCCGAATTAAAAGCTGTGATTTACGCCCGATATTCCTCCAGTAGCCAACGGGAGGAATCTATTGAGGCTCAGCTGAATGTTTGCAATGCGTATGCCGCACAAAATGGGTATATGGTTATCGGGAACTACATCGATAAGGCAAAGTCTGGCACAACCGATAAACGCCCCGAGTTTCAAAAAATGATTAGGGAGAGCAAACGGAAGCAATTCGATATAGTCCTTGTGTACAAAGTTGACCGATTTGCCCGCAATCGTTACGATAGTGCAATTTACAAGGCAAAGCTCAAGGAAAATGGTGTAAAGGTGGTATCCGCTACGGAAGCCATTGGTACTGGCGGCGAAAGCATAATTATGGAAGCACTTTTGGAGGGTATGGCTGAATACTATTCCGAAAAGCTAAAGGAACGGGTGGTGGACGGCTTAACTGTGAACGCCAACAAGCTTTTATGGAATGGCGGCACTCTCCCTATCGGCTATGTGGTAGACGAGGAGCAGCACCTACAGATTAACGAAATGACCGCCCCTTATGTCGTAGAAGCCTTTAAGCAATATGACGAGGGAAAAACAATAGCTGACATCCAAGGATATTTCAAGGACAAGGGCGTTACCAATACCAAGGGCAGAGCTGTATCTTGGGCGGCAGTTCAGCATATGCTGAGTAACCGCCGCTATATTGGCGAGTATTCATTCCGTGATATTATTGTTCCCGATGGCATTCCTGCTATTGTTCCGCTTGACTTGTTTGAACGGGTGCAAGAGAAACTGGAGAAGAACAAGAAAGCTCCTGCCCGAGCCAAAGCGGTGGAAAACTATCTCTTGTCCACCAAGATATTCTGCGGTCATTGCGGAGCAACTATGAACGGAGAAAGTGGAACGGGTCGCAACGGAACAACGCATAGATACTACAAATGCCATGCGGTCAAGACGAAGAAGAACGACTGCAAAAAGAAACCCGTTAAAAAGGAATGGATTGAAGATTTAGTAGTCAAGGAAACAATGGATATGCTGATGGACGATGATGCTATAGAAGCAATCGTGTCTATGCTTATGCGGATACAGGACGAGGACAACACAGATTTGCCGATGTATGAGCAGCAGCTACGGGAAACCGAGACCGCTATTGAAAATGCTGTCAACGCCATTCTTGGCGGTATGGTCTCCAAGGCTCTGCAAACAAAGCTGACGCAGCTTGAATCCGCCAAAGAAGAATTGCTTGTACGGATTGCAGAGGAAAAACTGGAGAAGCCGAAAATCCCCGAAGACTTTATGCGGTTTTGGCTGCACCGCTTCCGTAAGCTTGATGTAACAAAGGAAAGCCACCGCCAAATGCTGATTGATACCTTTGTCAATGCTGTGTTTGTTCACGATGATAAATTGTTGCTGACATTCAATTTCAAGGACGGCACACGCACCATTACATTGACCGATGCAAAGATAGCAGAAAAAAAGAATAGCGGTTCGAATTTGGATTGCTCAGGTGCACCAAACACCCCTGACCCACGATTGTGGGTCAGGGGTGTTTTTTTGATGACGGCGACTGATGTGAAGGGCCGGTTAAATTCGCCCTCGGCGAATTTGAGGAGGTGGCGAAGCCAACTCCACGGTTCAGACCCCGGTCAGCGGCACCAAATTCCCCGACTCATAGATGTGGGTCGGGGAATTTTTTTGTCGGCAAGTGATGTGGAGAATGACTATATATTTCCGTTCCTACTTGCAATTCTCGCAATATGTGTTATAATGTAACTGTATAAGTTTAACCTTTAATGCGAGGTGCTGATTATGAAATTAACGGAAAAAGCAAAATCTTTGGGAATTCGTCAGGATATGCTGGATACTGCCCTGGTGTCTGCCGGTAACCGCGCCAAGATCGCTGCGGTGATGAAGAAGGCTCTATCGGGTCATCGTATCACCATCGGTGTCATCGGCGGAAGCGTGACCCACGGTGCTTCTGCTACCGTGAAGGAAAATAGCTACGCAGGGATTTTGCGCAAATGGTGGGAGGATACGTTCCCGATGTCCACCATCTCCTATATCAATGCAGGTTATAGCGGTACCTCCAGTCTGCTGGGCGTTCATCGCGTGGATGAGATGATGCTGTGTCATAATCCCGATTTTCTGCTGGTGGAGTTCGGTGTGAACGACATCATTCAGGATTTTCAGGCGGAGTGCTACGCCAGCCTGATTCATAAGGTGCTGACTGCCGAGTGTGCCCCTGCGGTGATGGCTCTGTTTGTAATGAATGAGGGTGGCACCAACGCTCAGGCGGATCAACAGCCCATCTGCGCCCACTACGATCTACCTATGATCAGTTATCGCGATGCGGTGTGGCCGGAGGTCAAGACTGAGCAGAATCCCGACGGCCAGTACGTCTGGCGGGATATCTGCGCCGACTGGGTGCATCCCACCGATAAGGGCCATGCTATTGTGGGTGAGTTCCTGACCACCTACCTGAACAGTGTCTACGAGGCGCTGGATACCATGGAGGATGAGATTCAGCCTGTGCCCGCACCTTATCGTCCCTATGTGTATGAAAACGCAAAGTGGTATCATTGTGAGAACACGGAGCCGGTTTCTATGGGCAGCTTTAAATTGTTCAACGAGGATTGCTGTTCCTGGAAGAATGAGGGGGACGATCCGCTGGTACTGAAAGTGACCGGAAAACGTATTGTTCTGCCCATTCGCACGCCCTATTCCGACGACTTGAAGATGACTGTCCGTGTAGATGGTGTGGAGAAGACTCTGCCCGAGTACATCATTCGTGGTGGTATCTTTACCAACTTTTTGATTTTGGACGAGGCTGAGGCAGGAGAGCACACCGTGGAAATTTTGCCCAACGGCGATACCGTTTGGTGCGGTGGACTGTTGGTGTCTTGATCTATTCCTTCACAATTAGCTGTTCATTTATTATAATTTTTCTTGCAGTTATTATTTTTTTACATAAGGAGAATCGTTATGAACAGAAAGCCAAAACGTTATTTATCCATCCTGTTGGCGACGCTGATGCTGGCCACTATGTTGCTGTCTGCATCCTGCGGCCAAAAGCCTCCTGTTCCGGATGAGAGTATCCCCGACAACCCTGTGTCCGGTGATAACACCACCGATGAGCAGGGCGGTGACGATAACACGGTCGATGTCGGTGATTCCACCGATGACGCTACGGGTTCTGAGGAACCCGGTGTGACTGACGATTCCACCGATAGCGATTCTTCGGATGCTACCACCGACGGCGGTAATGAGGATGATACTACCGGTACCAAGACTTCGGCAACCTCTAAGGATAAAACCGACACTTCCGATAAGGAGACCACCAAGTCCGGTGAAAAGACCACGGGTGATACCAAGACCACAAAGTCCACCAAAAAGACCACCGGCAATAAAACGTCTGTTACCTCCGGTAAGAAAACATCTTCTTCTAAAACCGGCACCAATAAGACTACCACTCCCAGCAATACTGTAAAGACTACCACTAAGTCCACTACCGTCAAGACCAACGCCTCGACTTCCGCTTCTCAGTCTAACACTACGAAGTCGACCACTCGCTGGACTTCCGGTTTCACCACTGCCTCTCAGAGCGGCGGTCCTTTGACTTACGATGCCTTTATGCCCACGTTTAACGGTTGGTTTGTGGGCGTAAGCGACTATACGGTTAAGGATAGCGGCTCTGCTACTGCGGGTAATCTTAAGGCCTATCGTCACATCATCGACGGTGCGAACTGCGATTACTGCTTGCACGTGTATACCAACAGCAAGAATGAGGTGGTGACCGCCACCTTGACTGCGCCCCGTAAGGATTACGAGTATATGTACGCGGTGTTCAGTTATTATCTCTATCAAACCTTTGGCCTGAACGAGAGTGAGATCAACGATTTTCTGGATATTTTTGAATCCATGCCCGCTCAGAATAATTTTGAGAAGCAGACCGTCGGCAAGTATCAGGTCCACGCTTATACTCCTGACGAGTTCTTTACTTTCACGGTCACCCACACCGACTATAAGTTCTCCAATACCAAGGCGGTATCGGATAAACTGGCGGCGGCTCAGTGTGATCATTGCATGAACAAGCCTAACCGTATTTTTGACACGATGAAACTCACCGATGATTGTGCGTCTCTGGGTATCCGTGCGGATATGCTGGAGAAAGCACTGGTGAACAAAGGAAATCAAGCTCGCTTGGCTAAGGTGATGAACCGCGCCAAGAACGGTGAAGACATTACCTTCGGCGTTATCGGCGGTAGTGTTACCGAGGGTGCTTATGCTTCCGACTATGACAAGACCAGTTATGCCGGTCTGACCAATACCTGGCTCAAAGGTCGTTTCCCCAACTCTGACATCACCTTCGTTAACGCCGGTATCGGCGGCACTTCCAGTTTGTATGGTGTGCACCGTGTTGAGCAGGATCTGTTGAGCAAGAATCCCGATCTGGTGATTATCGAGTATGGTGTGAACGACAATACCAGCGACGAACAGTTGGAGTGCTATGCCAGTTTGGTGCGCCGCGTGCTGTCGCACGAGTCTCAGCCTGCGGTGATTCTGCTGTTCGTGATGAATGAGGGCGGCACCAACTCTCAGTCTGTTCAGGTGCCCGTGGGTCAGCATTACGATCTGCCTATGATCAGTTATCGTGACGCTGTGTGGCCGGAGGTCAGCACTAAGTCCAATCTGTATGGTCAGTATGAGTGGACGGATATTGCGGCGGACTGGGTGCATCCCACGAACAAGGGTCATGCTATCATTGCTGAGCTGTTGATTAGCTATCTGAGCAAGACCTATGATAACCTTTCTTCTATCTCTACATCGGTACCGTCTTTGCCGGCACCTAAGCTTCCTTATTCTTATGAGGATGCCATTTGGCTGAACAACACCAATGCTACTGTTAAGTCTTTGGGTAGTTTTAGCGTTTATACCGGTGGCGGTTGCGCCTGGAAGAGTAGCGGCAACAAGCCGATCGTGATTGAGTTTACCGGTAAGCGTGTGTATATTCCTCTGACCAGCGCCAATGTAGAGAATCCCGATGTGACCATCCGTATCGACGGCGGTTCGGCCTTTAAGATGGGGCCTGCGCTGTTTGGCGGCGGACGCTACACCAACTACCTTGTTTTTGATGAGGACACGGTTGGTAAGCACACCATTGAGATCACCTGCAACAGCGGTACACTGTATCTGGGCGGTCTGTTCGTATCTTAATCGTTATGCAGAAAGTGGTATGCCGTATATAGGAGTGAATTTTTTTGGTATCTAAAGATATGTTGGCTCTCGGAAAGAAAAGTTCGGTGATTCGAGAGATCTTTGAATATGCAAAGCGACGCCGTGCCGAGATTGGTGCGGAGAACGTGTTTGATTTCAGTTTGGGTAACCCTAGCATCCCTGCGCCTGCGGCGGTAGGTGAGACGATGCTCCGTCTGTTGACCGAGACCGACCCGATCCTGCTTCATGGTTATACCTCGGCGCCCGGCGATTTGAATGTGCGTGATACTATTGCTGAGCATATCAGGGAGCGATTTGATTTTGAGGTGGGTGCTGCCAATATTTATATGACCTGTGGCGCGGCAGCCTCGTTGACTGTTTCTTTGCGCGCCTTGTGCTGTGAGGGGGATGAGGTGCTGCTGTTGGCGCCCTTTTTCCCTGAGTATCAGGTGTTCGTTCGCAATGCGGGTGCGGTACCTGTGGTGGTGCCTCCCTGTGCCGATACGCTGATGGTTGATTTCGAGGCTCTATCTGCCGCTATTACGCCCAAGACCAGAGCCGTTATTGTGAATTCACCTAATAATCCCTCGGGTGTGGTTTTGGACGAAGCTTGTATTATGCGGTTGTCATCTCTATTGACCGAGCGTTCTGCGCAGATCGGTCGTCCTATCGCTATTTTGGCAGATGAGCCTTATCGCGAATTGGTGTACGGCGATGTTCAGGTTCCTTATATTCCAAATTACTATGATCACACTCTTGTTTGCTATTCTTATAGTAAATCCCTTTCCTTACCCGGAGAACGCATCGGTTATATTATGGTGTCTCCTCGCATAGAAGGGGCAGGATATGTGTTTGCAGCCGTGTGTGGTGCCGGTCGCAGTCTGGGTTATGTTTGCGCACCCAGTCTTTTGCAGTTGACGGTGGGTGCCTGCGACGGTATGCCTCCCGATCTTACCGCCTATGACAAGAACCGTACACTGTTGTATGATTCCTTGATTGAGATGGGCTATGAGGCGGTGCGTCCTGACGGTGCGTTTTATCTGTTTGTTAAGTCGCCGGAGGCGGATGCCTATGCCTTCTGTGAACGTGCAAAACAGTTTGAGTTGTTACTGGTGCCCAGTGATGATTTTGGAGTTGCTGGTTACGTGCGCATCGCCTATTGTGTCAGCTATGACCAGATCGAGCGATCCTTGCCTGCATTTCGTGCTTTGATGGAGAGTTATCGCTAAGGAGGTATAGAGTGGATGTAAAGTGAACCACTTTACACGATCGGTCGGTAAGAGTATGGTCCAATCAACGTTGTGTAGACGACTTGTTTGCCTCTCGCCGATGCTAACCTTTCCTATGAACGGAACGCCCAAATAAAGCTTTTCCTTTGTTTGGGTGTTTTTCTTTGCTTTGAGTATTGACTTTTTCGCTGAAATGAGGTAAAATACCGCAGACGCATTAAATTTTGGGCTGTAGTCTAGCGGTAGGACACGTGACTTTGACTCACGCCGTGATGGTTCAACTCCATCCAGCCCAGCCAAGAAAAATCCCACACCTCGGTGTGGGATTTTTCTTTTTGACTGGACATTTTTCGGCGGCTGTGTTATCATAAGTTAAACAATTTTAAATTGTATATGTGGTGATAGAATGAAAGCAATGAAGTCTATGACGGAACTCTATAAGATTGGTCGTGGTCCTTCCAGTTCACATACGATGGGTCCCGAAAAAGCCTGTCTGTTGTTCCGGAAAAAGAATCATACCGCCGATAGTTTTAAAGTGGATCTGTACGGTTCATTGGCGAAGACCGGCATAGGCCACGGTACCGATCGCATCATTCGTGAGACCATGGACCCCTTTTCCTGTGAGGTTGTGTTCCATTATGACGATATCCCTCTACCACATCCAAATACTATGGATATGTTTGCCTATCGGAATGGCGAAGAGGTGGATCGTATTCGAGTCATGAGTGTCGGTGGTGGTGAAATTTGTTTCGAAGGAACGCCTCTTGTGGTGCCGCCTGACATATATTCTAAAGCCTCTTTTTCTCATATTTCTGCCTATTGTCGTGAGAATGGCTTGAGATTATGGGAGTATGCCAAAGAGGTTGAAGGAGATGTTCTATGGGAGCATCTGTATACCATTTGGGACGCTATGAAAGCAAGCATTCGTATCGGATTAAATACGATGGGAACCCTGCCCGGCGGCTTGGAGGTGCAGCGCAAAGCAAAGCAGTTAATGGACCGTCAGCACATTGACGAGAGCGCAGAAACCAGAGAAAATAGAATGGTTTGCGCCTTTGCTTTTGCGGTGAGTGAGCAGAATGCTGCGGGCGAGCGCATTGTAACGGCTCCTACTTGCGGTTCTGCGGGCGTAATGCCGGCGGTGCTGTATTATCAGCAGAAGAAGAGGGGGTTCTCGGACGAGGAGATCGTTCGCGCCTTGGCTACCGGTGGTATTATCGGTAATCTTATTAAAACTAACGCCTCAATTTCCGGCAGTGAATGTGGTTGTCAGGCCGAGGTGGGCAGCGCCTGTGCTATGGCGGCAGCAGCCCTGGGCGAGTTGTTCGGTTTAGATCTGGATAAAATCGAGTATGCGGCGGAAATCGCTATCGAGCATCATTTGGGATTAACCTGCGATCCCATTTGTGGCCTTGTGCAGATTCCCTGCATCGAGCGTAACGCGGTAGCGGCCATGCGCGCAATCAACGCCATCAGTTTGGCCAGCTTTCTTAGCGATTCTCGCAAGATCTCGCTGGACGATTGCATTGCCGTAATGAAGCAGACGGGATTGGATATTTCCCACCGTTATAAAGAAACGGCCGAGGGTGGCTTGGCAACGCTCAGAGTGTAATAGGAAAGGGAGTATCGCAACAGCGATACCGGCTTTTTGGGGGGAAATTTCATACATAGAAAAATTGCGCAAATCTCAGTGATTAAAACGTGTGCTTTTCGTACGCGCCATCCATTGTTGTAATAAAGAAAAGGGATAGCCTATTGAGGCTATCCCTTTTCTGGTGCGAGTTGACAATCTATATCCGAACCATATTTGATTTGTTTTTATAATGGCGCACTTACTCACCACTATAAAGGTGGCGCAGTGCGCTGTCCGAAGAAACAAATATTAATCATCAACAGTAAACTTTGCTGTATAACCTAAACCTGCAAAATAAATGCTGATAGTTTTTTCTATTTCTTTTATTGTATTTTTTGCAATCATATTTGATTTTGGATAATCCCAGGAATGAATACTATCGACTTCGACAATCCTGGTATCTTCATTAAGAATTACCGAAAGCCACAATCCTTTGTTTTCCCATTTTACATAAATAAACTCATCTTCTTTGTCAAATATAATCTGTTTGTGCTCCATTTTTTCAAAACGCTTGCGTCTTGCTTTTTTATCACCGACAACTTCTTTTTTAGTGTTTTTCCAAAAAGTCCACAAACTATCATCAAGGGAATTATCAAGTTCAACATTAATAAAATGATTGTTATTTTCTAAAGAAGGTTTACCTCCAAAAATGGTTTTACATATAAATTTTATTCCTATATTGATAGCATGATGTCCCAAACCAAGCTCAGGAAACTTCATACTGTTGAAAGAACAAAGCTTTCTTTCGAGGTCGATAACACAAGGCAGATAACAATCATCGATTTCATCCCCGTTTTGTTTGCAAAGGGTATTGTACATATCAGAGCGAAATTTTTCTTCAATAGTTTGTGCAAAAATGAAAACAACAGTAATTCGCTTCAACGGTGCTTTTTTCTGTTCTTTGTCTAAAAATAAAGGCTTTTTTGTTCCGATAAGTGATTTGGAGTTTCTCTTTGTTGAATTGAAGATTTTCGAGTATAATTCTTTGTCCAAACATTCAACTTGATAAGTTGTAACAACTTTTTCGGTGCCTTTAGAATAAGTTTCCTGCGATGTTTTGAATTTATATTTTAACATATCCGGTTGCGGATAAATGGGCTGCACTTCACAAGATTTTCCGAAGCGAGAAATCTTGTTAAGGATCTTCGTTGTGCTATAATTATCGGGCAAATCAAATTCTGTTCTAGCATTCCTAAAACAGTTAATAAAAGCCAGCATAGCATCCATAGTCATAAGTGTTACAAAGTTTTTAACCATATAAATTAAAAGTGCAACAACAAGTGCAAAAGAAATTAAGATTTTTACACCTTCTGATATAAAAGGTATTAAACACAAAGGTATAATCGGAAAAAGAAAACCACCGATAACTACAATATATATTAGTATTCTGCATAATAGGGCATTTTTAATTTTAGGATACTTCATAATGTAACCTCCTAATGTTTCTTTGTGATAAAATTATATCATAGTAACAATGCATTGTCAAAGAAACACAAAAAATCCGAACCATTTGGTTCGGATTTTTCTGGTTTGGTGCGGGCGGCGGGACTTGAACCCGCACGCGTGAGCACTGGCTCCTAAGACCAGCGTGTCTGCCATTCCACCACGCCCGCGCGTCGATTTGTCATAAGAACAAATCGGAGTATAGCATAATACTGAACAAAATGCAACCGTATTTAACGATTTTTGTTTCTTTGCTCTGCATCACGCTTGGAATAAATGCATCCACAGTAGTCTTGACGGTACAGAGCGTACTCAGCAGAAAGTGCAATTGATCGTTTGTACCCCTCTCGTTTTTTGAAATCTGAGAAAAGATAGGGGACACCATAACGCTTGCTCAATTCACTACCGATGCTGTTGAGCCGTACGGCGTCCTTTAAGGGGCTGATAGACAGGGTGGTAGTGAAATAATCGTATCCCAGTTCTGCGGCTTTTTTGGCGGTGTTTTCGAGGCGTAAATGATAGCATTCAGTGCAGCGCTCACCGCCTTCTGGTAAATGCTCTCGCCCTTTGGCAATCTCCGCAAACTCTGACGGATCATAATCGGCGACGATGCAGTCCACGGGATGCTGCAACGGCATTTGATTAATCAATCGCATTTGCTCCTCAGCACGATGGAGGAACTCTTCCATCGGTGCAATATTGGGATTGTAATAATATACCGTGATAGAAAAATAACGGCTGAGATATTCCAATACGTAGCTGGAACAGGGGGCGCAGCAGCTGTGGAGCAACAGTCGGGGTGTGCGTCCGGATGCGGTAAGGGACGCCAATTCTTTATCCAGTTTTAGTTGAAAATTTTCGCCCATTTCGCAACATCCTTTGTAAAATGCCGTCGGAACAAGTCCGACGGCATTTGCATTAATCGGTTTCAGTGGATTCTTTGTCGTCTGAGGGGGCGCGGCGAACCAACACCTGTTCGATACGTCGGTCGTCCATTTCCTGAACTACAAAGGTCAAGTTTTCATATTGAAGAACCGTCTCCTCGTTTTCCTCAGGGATGTGACCCAATTGATCCAGAATGAAGCCGGCTACCGTGTCGTAGTCACCCTCGGGCAACTCGGTATTCAGCAATTCCCCCAATTCGTCAATGTTGAGGGAGCCGTCCACCTCAAAGGAGTCCTTGTCCAACTGGGTAACTTCTTCTTCTTCGTTATCGAATTCATCCTGCATATTACCCACGATGGATTCCAGCAGATCCTCCACCGTGACAATACCGGCTACGCCGCCGTACTCGTCCACCACGATAGCCATTTGCAAATGTTTTTCGTTCATTTCTTCAAAGAGTTCGTCGCACTTCTTGGTATCGGGAACGAAATGAGTATCTCGCAATAGACTTCGAATGGTCACAGACTTGGGCAGAGCTCGTCCTACATAGGGGAGTAGGTCCTTGATATAAAGAATGCCAATAATATGATCGATATCCTCTTCATAAACAGGGAGGCGGGAATAGCCATTCTCCACCGCCAGTGTCAGCGCTTGGAGCAACATGTCCTCCGCGTCTACGGCGGTCACGTCGGTGCGAGGGGTCATAATCTCGGCGGCAGTAATATCGTCAAACTCAAAGATGTTGTTGACCATATCCTTTTGCACGCCTTCAATGGCACCAATTTCTTCGCCCGCATCCATCAGTTCGCGAATATCATCTTCCGTAACAGGATCGGGATCGTCTTTTAAGTTGATGCCACCCATCCGCAGAAAAGGCATGGCAATCAATGCGCTGACCGCGTATAAGGGATACAGCAGTCCGTAGAAGAAACGAAACAAGCTAATGGTATTCAAAGCCACCGCCTCGGGGTTAAGAAACGCCAAACGGCGGGGGAGGATACACCCCAATGCGCCAAAAACAAATACGGTTACGAGCACCATCAAAAAACAAACGACTCCGTATAAGAGCCATGAAGGCACGGTGCCCTTGGTGATCTGCATAAGCCAACCACCCAACGCACGGTCGAAGCGAACGGTTAGCAGCGTGGCGGTGAGTCCACCCAGCAACAGGGTGTTGAGTCGAATGCGCGCATAGAAGGGACGGTTCTTCTCGATGAGCTCGCGAATACGGCGCGCCTTACGACTGCCGTCCTCTTCCAACTCGCGGATGCGATTTTCGCCAATGGCGAAAAAGGCTTCCTCACAGAGATGAAAAAGTGCGGTGAGTAACAGGAAAACTACAGAAATTAAGATGACGAACAGCGTCATACTGGCAGGATCCGGATCCATAAAAACAGAAATCCCCTTTCTAACTTAATGTTTATATATTACCATATTTTTATTATCTGTCAATATCTTGGGGGATAATTGACTATAATCGGTAACAGATGAGTGCTAAAAGGGAAAATTACTTGACAGAACCCCAATATATGGGTTAGAATACATAGTTGGAATACAGTATATTGAAGAAAAGGATGGATGGGTTCTCATGGCGAGCAAGAAAACGACCTATGGTAATGAGAGCATAACCGCACTTAAAGGAGCGGACCGTGTACGTAAGCGCCCCGGCGTTATGTTCGGCTCGGACGGTCTGGAAGGCTGTCAGCACGCCATTTTTGAAATATTGTCCAACTCTGTGGACGAAGCCCGTGCCGGCTATGGTAACAAGATCCTCATCACTCGCTTTGAGGATCACTCCATCGAGGTGCAGGATTTTGGTCGCGGCGTGCCGGTTGATTACAACTCCAAGGAGGATCGCTTCAATTGGGAGCTGATCTTCTGTGAATTGTACGCCGGCGGTAAATACGATACCGACGACTACACCTTGGGTCTGAACGGTCTGGGCGCTTGCGCTACCCAGTATGCCTCTGAGTATATGGATGTGGAAGTTAAGCGGGACGGCTACATTTACACCTTACATTTTGAGCACGGTGAGAATGTGGGCGGCCTTAAAAAAGAACCCTACGCCAAAAAAGATACCGGCACTAAAATTCGTTTCAAGCCGGATATCCAGGTGTTTACTGAGATCGCTGCACCCATCGAATATTTTGATGACGTATTACGCCGTCAGGCCATCGTGAACCCTGGCATTCTGTTCCAGTTCAAGAGTCAAGAGGGCAGAGGTTTCACCACCACTGATTATGTCTATGAAAAGGGCATCGAGGATTACGTTAAGGAAGTGGCTGACGAAAAGGCCATGACCTCGGTGCAGTTCTGGTCAGCGGAGCGCGTGGGTCGCGACCGCGAGGATAAGCCCGAGTATAAGGTGAAGCTTAACGTGGCAATGTGTGTCTCCAATAAAGTGAATTTGTTGGAATACTACCACAATTCCAGCTGGCTGGAACACGGCGGCAGTCCCGATAAGGCGGTCAAGAGTGCCTTTGTATCCCAGATTGACGCCTATCTTAAAAAGGCGGGCAAGTACCTTAAAAATGAATCCAAGATCACCTTTCAGGATGTGCAGGATTGCTTAGTTCTGGTTTCTTCCTCTTTCTCAACGCAAACTTCCTATGAGAACCAGACCAAGAAGGCCATCAACAATAAGTTCATTCAGGAAGCAATGACCGAGTTCTTGCGGCATAATTTGGAAGTCTACTTCATCGAGAACAAGATGGACGCGGACAAGCTGTGCGAGCAGGTGCTCATCAACAAGCGCAGCCGCGAAAAAGCGGAGACCACACGTCTGAATTTGAAAAAGACCTTGCAGACGGGCAACGATCTGGCGTCCCGCGTCCCCGGCTTTGTGGATTGCCGCAGCCGTGACGTGTCCAAGCGCGAGCTCTTCATCGTGGAGGGTAAATCCGCTATGGGTGCTGTTGTGCAGGCTCGTGACTCCGAATTTCAGGCGGTAATCCCCGTTCGTGGTAAAATTCTAAACTGTCTTAAAGCGGAGTTCGACAAGATTTTCAAGAGTGAGATCATCGTGAACCTGCTGAAAGTGATGGGCTGTGGCGTTGAAGTGCGCTCTAAGTCTAATAAAAATTTAGCTACCTTTGATTTGAGTCTGCTTCGCTTTAATAAGATCATCATTTGTACCGATGCGGACGTGGATGGCTTCCAGATCCGCACACTGATTCTGGCGATGTTGTACCGTTTGACGCCGACTCTCATTGAAAAAGGATACGTCTATATCGCGGAAACACCCTTGTACGAGATCAACACCAAGACGGATACTTATTTTGCGTATAATGATCGCGAGAAAGGACAGATTTTGGAGGAGATCGACGGACAGAAGTACACCATTCAGCGCTCCAAGGGACTTGGTGAAAACGAGCCCGAAATGATGAGCCTCACTACTATGCACCCCGACACCCGCCGTTTGGTGAAGGTTAACCCCACCGATGTGGAGGAGACCGCCCGCATCTTTGACGTGCTGTTGGGTGACGATCTGGATGGTCGTAAGCGCATTATCGCTGATCACGGCGCCGAATATCTGGATATGTTGGATCTGGCCTGAGGAGGTGGGTTAATTGGCAATGAAGAAAACGAAAAAAGAAGCGGCCAAGCCGCAAAAGAACCTGCTGGCCAATGCCCACATTACCGGAGCGGGCGAGGTAGAACAGCAGATCATTACCGATACCTTGCAACAGAACTATATGCCCTATGCGATGAGTGTGATTATGTCCCGCGCCATCCCCGAGATCGACGGTTTCAAACCCTCTCACCGCAAGGTGCTGTATACGATGTATACCATGGGTCTGCTTAAAGGCGGTTTGGTCAAATCCGCGCGTATTGCGGGCGAGACCATGAAGCTTAATCCCCACGGTGACGCGGCTAACTACGACACCATGGTGCGTCTGTCCCGCGGTAATGAGGCTCTGCTCCATCCTTTTGTGGAGTCCAAGGGTAACTTCGGTAAGGCCTATTCCACCGATATGGAGTGCGCCGCTTCCCGTTACACCGAGGCAAAATTGGCGCCCATAGCCGCCGAACTGTTTGCTGATATTGATAAGGATGCTGTGGATTTTGTGGATAACTTTGATGCCACGATGAAAGAGCCGTCTTTATTCCCGGTAACATTTCCGTCCATTCTGGTGAATAACAATCTGGGTATTGCAGTCGGTATGGCCAGCAACATCTGCTCTTTCAATCTAGAAGAGGTGTGTGAGACCACTATCGCCCTGCTCAAAGACCCCGAACACGATATTCTATCCACTCTTAAAGCACCGGATTTTCCCGGTGGCGGCCAGTTGGTGTATCGTCGTGAGGATTTGGAGAAGATCTACGACACGGGTCGCGGTAGCGTGAAGGTACGCTCGGTCTACTCGTACGATAAGTCCAATAACTGCATTGATGTCACTGAGATTCCCTATACCACCAGTATTGAAGCCATCATTACCAAAGTTTCCGAACTGGTAAAGAGCGGCAAGGTGCGTGAGATTAATGACATCCGTAACGAGACGGACTTGAACGGTCTCAAAATTACCATCGACCTTAAACGCGGCACCGATCCCGATAAGCTGATGAACAAACTGTTCGCTTCCACGCCGTTGGAGGATTCTTTTGGCTGTAACTTTAACGTCCTTATCGGCGGTGTTCCTATGGTGATGGGCGTGCGGGGACTACTGGATGAGTGGATCGCCTTCCGTATGGAATGCGTCCGCCGCCGCACTTATTTTGATCTATCCAAGGCCAGAGAGCGGCTTCACCTGCTCAAAGGTCTGGAAAAGATCCTGCTGGATATTGATAAGGCTATTGCTATCGTCCGTGAGACGGAGGAAGAGGCCGAGGTGGTTCCCAACCTGATGATAGGCTTCGGCATCGATCAGGTACAGGCGGAATATGTGGCGGAGATCAAACTGCGCCATCTTAACCGTGAGTATATTGTCAAAAGATTAAAGGATGTATCTGATCTAGAGGCGCTGGTGGCAGATTTGGAAGATACGCTAAAAAGCAAAGCGCGTATCCGCCGTATCCTCATTGATGAGTTGCAATCCGTAGCAAAGAAATATGGTCAGCCCCGTCGCACGCAGATCATTTATGCTACCGATATTGCAGTAGAGGAAGAAGAGGAGGAGACGGTAGCGGATTATCCCTGCACCCTGTTCTTTACACAGGAGGGTTATTTCAAGAAGATAACGCCTCAGTCCTTGCGTATGAGCGGCGAACAGAAGCTCAAGGAAGGGGATACCATCGTGCAGACGGTGGAGACCTCCAACAATCGTGATCTACTGTTTTTTAGTGACCGCGCCACAGTATATAAGACTCGTGCTGCCGATTTTAAGGACACAAAGGCCAGCGTAATGGGCGACTATATTCCTGCAAAACTGGGCTTTGAAGAAGGGGAAGGCACCCGCTATATGGCGGTGCTCACCGAGTACACGGGATTTATGCTGTTCTTCTATGAAAACGGCAAGGTGGCTAAGGTGGAAATGTCCGCTTACGCCACCAAGGCCAACCGTCGAAAATTAGTGGGTGCATACAGCGATAAGTCACCGCTCATCGCCGCTTATTACGTGCCGCAGGATGGTGAATTCCTGCTCACCTCCACCTCGGGTCGTCGGTTGCTGTTGCATACGGGCGCTATCGCCCCCAAGTCTACCCGCAGCACGATCGGTGTGCAGGTACTCACACTGAAAGGTCGTCACACCTTGCAGAGCGTCGTTCCTTATGTGGCGGGTTCACTCACTAAGGAGAGCCGCTATCGCACCAGATCCCTGCCGGCCGCTGGCGCTATGCCTCAGGCTGAGGATTTCGGTGAGCAGTTATCTTTGCTTTAAATAATGAAAACCGCTGCCGTAGATTGCTCTGCGGTAGCGGTTTACGGCAGCGGTTACGGCAAACGCATTTCACAATAACCGTTGCTGAGGTCAGTATGTCCTATCTTCTTAAATAATATTCCATCTTTCATAAAAAACACTTGCATTTCTTGGTAACCTATGTTAGAATGTATTGGATTTCTTTGCAAAATGTTTTTGGAGGTTATTTGTAATGTCTGTTTTTGAGATTATTATCGGTGCGATTTTGATCGTGTTTTCCTTGGTGATCATCTTTGTGGTTCTGCTGCAGGAGGGTCGTCAGGCTAATGTGGGTGTCATTTCCGGTGCTGCCGACAGCTTCCTGGATAAGGGCGCTGCCAAGACTCTGGATATGAAGTTGGCCAAGTGGACCAAGGTCATTGCCATTGCTTTCTTCGTGCTGGTTCTAGCCGGTATGCTGGTGACCAAGTTCCTGAGCAAGGAAGCTCTGAACGCCGCTAAGAAGGATGATTCTTCTACTCCCACCACCTCTACTGTGGAGAGCAGTGATGTGTCCGACACCACCACTTCTTCTACCAGTGGTACCACTACCACCACGACTGCTGCCAGCTCTGACGCCAGCAAGTAATTGTGAATGTAAAAAGGCTCCATCTTCGGATGGAGCCTTTTTGTATATGCGTGTTCTATTCTGCCCATACTTTCCATAAGAATGGAGAGAAAGGCGGGGCAGGATATGCAAGTTGGACTACGCAAGCGATTATTACGGGAGGAGAAAGCTCCTCATCCCATCATCGTGTCCATACGTCAGGTGTGCGCAGCTATTGATGTAGCGCAGAATCGGTTTGAGCAGGAGACTGACTCGGATCTGATCGAAGGTTGTATCTATGAACTGGAATCTCTTCGTGCCCAGTACCGCTATCTACTGCGCACGGCACGTGAGCAAGGCATCACCTGTAAGGAGAAGACACATCTTTGGAATGAGTGAGGGATGAAAATGGAGCGGTGGACGCAGATCGGATGGGTGGTGGTGGCAAGCATCACGATACTGGCGGTGTTGATAGCTGCATTTTGGAGTCGCCGACCGCTTCGATCGTTGTTTTCCTCTGCCGTACAGGGTTATCTCGGTCTGGGTTTGGTGCACGTTTTGGGTGCTTTCTTTCCTGTTTCCTTAGGATTTAGTTTGGTGACAATAGTGAGTTGCGGCATTTTAGGTGTGCCGGGTGTGGTGATGCTTCTTATACTGAACGTGATATTTCCACCATTGTTATGATCACAAAAAAGAAAATCCCGTTCACAAAAGTGAACGGGATTTTCTTTTGGAGCTGCTATCCAGATTTGAACTGGAGACCTCATCCTTACCAAGGATGCGCTCTACCGACTGAGCTATAGCAGCAAATGGCGACCCGGAACGGGCTCGAACCGTCGACCTCTAGCGTGACAGGCTAGCGTTCTAACCAGCTGAACTACCGGGCCATCAATTGTCTCGCGACAACGATGATTATTATACTTTATGCTTGGCCATTTGTCAACAGTTTTTTTGCAAAAATTGCAAAAATATAAAGAAGAGGAGAAAACGGATTGAATGCGCGTTTTTCCTCTTCTTTTTTCGTTGCAAAAAAATAAGAAAGATGGTATAATTCAGTTATTGTTTTGAATTATTTGCTTGTCGCCATTCCTTGAAGGCGACAAATAATAACAGCACGCCGAATAGACGGCGAAGCAGGTTAGTGCTTATCTGCCGTGCCAGAAGCGATGCGGCTACAGCGGTGAGGATACCGCCGGCGGCACAGAGTAGTGCCGCTTTCCATTCAACGCGCCTGTTTCTTATATGTCCTACCAAAGCACAGGGCGCACAACCCATGAAATATAACAGGTTGATACCACCCGCCAGACGGGGGTCCACGCCGCCTACGGCAGTCAGGTACAGCATCAAAAGAGAACCACCGCCGATGCCGAAGCCGCTGAGTATACCGGTAGCCACCCCGATGAGTCCGTGAAATAGATTCATAACAACAGCACCGCCTTTACTGCACCGTAGAGGATGAGTAGAGCAAATAGTCGGTGTAACCACGCGGTGGATACACGTTGAAACAAGGATGAGGACAAAAATCCTCCCACAATTCCTCCGACGAGATAGGGGAATGCTTCGCGAAGCATACTACCATTTTCTTGGTGAAACAGCAGGTAAGAAACGGCGGATAATGGTAACATTACCGCCACCGAAGTGGCAAAGGCTTTCTTTTCCTCTATGCCCGCCCAGCCGATGAGTAGCGGTACCAGCAACAGACCGCCACCTGCGCCGAACAGACCGTTACAAGCGCCGGCTAATGCCCCTGCGGTGATGTATTTGATGGTGAGATTCACAAGACGACACCTGCCTTCCTTTCATTTACTTTTCCCTTTTAGGGATGAAATATAAGTTTGTTATAAGGAGACTGACTATGAAGCAACAGCTGGAGGATCTGTTTTTACAGGTGCAGAAGCCGGCGCGTTATACCGGCGGCGAACTCAACAGTGTCACCAAGAGCCTTTCGGACGTGGCGGTGCGCTTTGCCTTCTGCTTTCCGGATTTATATGAGGTGGGTATGTCTCATCTGGGTATGAAGATTCTGTACAGTCAATTCAATAATGAACCTGACGTATGGTGTGAGCGTGTATTTATGCCGGATGGAGATATGGAGCAGTTGATGCGTCGTCACAACATCCCTCTGTTTGGTCTGGAGAGTCGTGATCCTATCAGTAAGTTTGATTTTGTTGGTTTTACTCTTCAATATGAAATGAGCTTTACCGGTGTATTGCATATGCTGGATATGGCGAATATTCCCTTGCGTTCTGCGGACCGTGACGAATCCTATCCCCTGGTTGTGGCCGGCGGGCCCTGCGCTTGCAACCCGGAGCCTTTGGCGGATTTCATCGATATCTTTTTCCTTGGAGAGGGAGAAGAGGTGGACTTAGAAGTCATTAACCTTTATAAAGAACATAAAGCAAAGGGTTATAACAAAAAGGCGTTTTTACGCGCCTGTGCGGATATTGAAGGTGTATACGTGCCTTCTTTGTACGATGTGACCTATAACGAGGACGGCACGGTGGCGGCGGTAATTCCCCTGGACGGCGTGACACCTACGGTTAAGAAACGCATCATCAAAGATCTAAATACCTGCTATTATCCTGATTCTTTTGTGGTGCCCTATACGGATATCGTGTTTGACCGAGCCCAAAGCGAGATTTTTCGTGGTTGTATCCGTGGTTGCCGTTTCTGTCAGGCAGGCTTTATTTACCGCCCTGTGCGGGAGAAGTCGGTGGACACCATCGATCGTCAGAGCCATGACTTGTGCCGCAATACAGGATATGAGGAGTTCTCTCTGTCGTCCTTGTCCACCAGTGATTATACCCATCTGGAGGAGCTGCTGGATCGCTTGCTCAATTGGGCGGAGAAGGAGCACACCAACATTTCCTTGCCCTCTCTGCGTGTGGACGGCTTCTCTGAGGAACTGGCGAATCGTCTGAATGTGTTACGTCGCGCTGGACTGACCTTTGCGCCTGAGGCAGGTACGCAACGACTGCGGGATGCTATCAATAAGAATCTTAATGAGGAAGAAATATTGGAAACCGTCACGAAGGCTTTTAAGGGTGGCTGGACGGCGGTGAAGCTGTACTTTATGTTGGGGCTACCCACCGAAACCTTAGAAGATATCGAAGGGATCGCCATCTTGGGACAGAAAGTCGTTAACGCTTTCTACACCAATCCCGACAAGCCAAAGGGGAAGGGGGTAACTGTATCGCTGAGCACCTCGTGCTTTGTTCCGAAGCCGTTCACTCCCTTCCAGTGGGAGCCTCAGGATACGTTGGAGCAACTGCAAGAGAAACAGCAGCACCTAGTTTCTTCTATCCATACTAAGAAAATTTCTCTCAGTTACCACGATGCAAAGACCAGCTTTTTGGAGGCGGTGTTGGCTCGCGGTGATCGACGACTGTGCGCGGTACTGGAATCGGGGCATAAGCGGGGCTTTAATTTGGATTCTTGGTCCGAGCACTTTGATTATGATGCTTGGATGGATGTGTTTGCAGAGTGTGGTCTGGATCCCGCATTCTATGCCAATCGCCGCCGTTCCTACGATGAGGTGCTTCCTTGGGATCATCTGGATTACGGTGTTACCAAAGCGTTCCTGATTCATGAGAACCAACTGGCCCACGAGGCGGCTACCACTCCGAACTGTCGGCAAGCTTGCTCCGGTTGTGGTGCTGCTTGTTGGAAGGAGGGCGTTTGTGTTGAAAAACGTTAGAATCGTGTTTTCAAAGATAGGACGGGCCAAGTACGTGTCCCACCTGGATTTGGTGCGCACTATGACCCGTGCTGTTCGTCGGGCGGAGATCCCGCTATGGTATACCGAGGGTTTTAATCGCCATCCGTATCTGACCTTTGCCGCTCCTCTTTCCTTAGGGCATGAGGGCTTGCGGGAGACGATGGATATTCGTCTGGAGGATGAGATGCCCTTTGATGAAGTGGTGGAGCGGCTGAATCGAGTACTCCCCGAGGGGATCCGGGCGATTTCTGCCGCTGAGGCGGTGGCAAAAACCGCCTTGCTGACGGCAGCGGAGTATCGCATCACTTTCTATTGTGATGTTCAAGTTCTTCGTGACACACTGGCTCTGGACAGCCTGACGGTGGAGAAGAAAACAAAGAAGAAAACTACCAAAACCGTGGAACTTAAACCTTATTTTGAGAACGCCGTGGTGGAAGAGGTGGGAGATACCGCTGTAATGACCGTCACTCTGCCCAGTGGCTCGGCAGATAACATTAACCCTAATCTGTTCTTGACTGCGTTATGCGCTGTTACGGATCAAGAAATCAAGGCCGACTTCCTACGTCTGCGATTACTAAAAGAGGGCGGAATAGAGTTCTTATAATAAAAAAGAAAAATTTTTCCTTTTTATGAAAAAAACACTTGCTTTTTATAGAACTGTGTGGTATATTATATCAGGCGTTTTTTGCCGCAGAAATTTTCTGTGGGGTTTAATGCTAGGCGTAAGCCACAACATTAAAGCGGGTGGTCCTCTGTCGGCAAGGGTTGTCGAGTAAGAACATCTGAAAACTTAGGAGGAAAGAACTATGGACGCATTGAAAATCATTTCCGGTGACAGCATGAAGGAGACCACTCCCGCTTTCAGTATCGGTGACACCGTCCGCGTGGACGTGAAGATCCGTGAAGGTGAGCGTGAGCGTATCCAGGCTTTCGAGGGCACTGTGATCGCCAAGAAGGGTAGCGGCGTTGCCGAGACCTTTACTGTTCGCCGCGTGGCTTATGGTGTTGGTGTGGAGCGTGTGTTCCCCCTGCACAGCCCCAACGTGGCTGCTATCAAGGTGGTTCGCTACGGTAAGGTTCGCCGCAGCAAGCTGTATTATCTGCGCGATCGCGTGGGTAAGGCCGCTAAGGTTAAGGAACTGATTAAATAATCCGATTTTTTTGTAAAAAAGGGACTGAAAAGTCCCTTTTTTGCTTTATTTTGAGAAAGTTTTGTGTTATAATGAATTGATAATTCATTAATTCACAAAAAGGAGGGGGCGGCGTGGCGCCATTTACTTTGGAAAGCTTTAAGCGATGGAATCGTCGTGCCGTTGTCTCGATATTTGATTGGGTGAGTGCCCTTGTTATGTCTCTTTGTGTCATTGTGATTGTGATGACTTTTTTCTTCCGCACCGTTGGTGTGGATGGAGATTCGATGCTACCGACACTTCATCATCAGGATCGTCTTCTTATGACGGTTCAAAACCGCTCATTTGATGTGGGAGATATCGTGGTGGTAGATCGCTATACGGAGGATTCACTGGTAAAACGGGTTGTTGCAAAAGGCGGCGACACACTCACCATTACCGATTCTTACCACGTGTATGTGAACGGTGAACTTCTTGAAGAGCCATATACCCGTGGCGTGACGGTTCCCAGGGATATTAAAGGTCCCGTGGTTATTCCGGAGGGATGCTATTTTGTGATGGGGGATAACCGTACAGTGTCCAAGGACAGCCGGATGAATGAGATCGGTATCGTTTCCGAAAAAGATATTGTTGGTAAGGTTGTCTTTCGCTTCTGGCCGCTTGATTCGGCGGGTGGAGTGTACTTTAATATGGATAGTGAGGAGGCCAACGTTCAGTGAATATGCAACACAGCAGCCGCACATCCGTGCGCCGCAAGAAGGGATTGTTCACGACTTTTGAGTGGGTGTCTTCCTCGATTTGTGCTCTCGTTTTGGTCGCCGTATTCTTGTCTATGTCCTTTCGCGTTGTCAATGTACAAGGTGATTCTATGCTGAACACCCTGTATAGTGGGGATCGTTTGCTTTTAACCGGCGCATTTTACGAGCCTGAATACGGTGACGTGGTGGTTATTGAGCGTAAAGACGATACCCCTCTCATTAAACGTGTGATCGGGTTGGAAGGAGATCGTATTCGGATTGACAAGGAGGGCGGAACGGTCTACCGTAACGGTCAGCCATTGGACGAACCGTATGTGCGCGGTGGTTTTACTACTACCTTTGGTATGACCGAGGAGATCATCGTACCTGAAGGTCATTTGTTTGTAATGGGCGATAATCGCGCAGAGTCCTTGGATAGTCGTTCTTTGGGCGCGTTATCTATGGAGAATCTGGTAGGTAAAGTGCTTATCCGTATTGGACCCAAGTTTGGCAGAATCGGAGAATAACATGGCTAATAAATATAAAAACGCTCCCAAAAAAGGAGCGGATAAGCGGGGCGCAAAAACGGGTAATGACCGTCGTGACGCCCGCAAAAGCAATAACCGTTCCGTGAATCGAACGGTGAAAGAAAAGAAAGTTAAGATTAAAAATGAACCGGTTGTCGCCGCAGAGAATCAGCCTCAGATCGGTACCATCCAGTGGTTTCCCGGTCATATGGCTCGTACCCGCCGTAAGATTCAGGAAAGCTTGTCTCTCATCGATGCAGTAGTGGAGATCGTGGATGCTCGTATTCCGCTGGCCAGTCGTAACCCGGAGATGGATACACTCACTCGCGGTAAGCCTCGCCTGGTGATTCTTAACAAGGCGGATTTGGCTGATGATGTGGCTACCAAGCGGTGGTTGACCTATTTCCGTCGTCAAGGGATGGCGGCTCTTGCGGTGGATTGCAAAACAGGTCGCGGTTGTCAACAGTTCCATGACAGTTTACGTGAACTGTTGCGTGATTTGGTGGAGAAATGGGAGAGCAAGGGCGCTTACCGTGCTATTCGGGCTATGATTGTGGGTATTCCCAACGTTGGCAAGAGTTCTTTTATCAACCGTATGAACCGTGGCGGAAAAGCCAAGGTGGAGGATCGCCCCGGTGTGACTCGAATGAATCAGTGGTTTGTGATCGAGGGTGGCACTCAATTGTTGGACACACCCGGCGTATTGTGGCCAAAATTTGAGGATCAGGCGGTTGCGATGCGACTCGCTTTTACCGGTGCCATCAAAGATCAGGTGTTGTATATGGAAGAGATGGCCTGCGAACTGTTAGGTATCCTGCGCCGTGACTATCCTTCTGTGTTAATAGAGCGCTATAAGCTAACTGAACCGCTTAATGAGGATAACTGGGAGTTGCTCCACGATATCGGTCGTAAACGTGGTATGCTGGTTTCCGGTGGAGAGATTGACACGGAACGAGCATCAATCATGTTGCTGGATGAATATCGCGGTGGAAAATTAGGGCGTATTACGCTGGAATGGCCACCGGAAGAAAGGGGAGAGGGTTGATGTTAGATCCCCAATTCGACCAGCAATACCGCGATTTATGCGGTGGTCTGCTCTGTGGAGTGGACGAGGCAGGACGGGGGCCCTTGGCGGGTCCGGTGTGCGCTGCTGCGGTGATTCTTTCACCAGTGCGTCCCATTGATGGACTCAACGACTCAAAGAAGTTGTCCGAGAAAAAGCGGGAAGTCTTGTTTGACGAGATATGTCATAATGCGGTGGCTTATGCTGTGGCGTTTGCTTCGGTGGAGGAGATTGAGGAGATAAATATCCTCAATGCGACCTATTTGGCAATGACACGGGCTGTCACCCAGCTTAGTGAATCGCCTGCGTTAGTGCTTATTGACGGCAACCGTATTCCTCCTCAATTGACCGTGCCCTGTCGCGCGGTTGTGAAGGGCGATGCCCTTTCTCAGTCTATTGCAGCCGCTTCCATTCTGGCTAAGGTCTCCCGAGACCGCTTACTGGTAGAAATGGATAAACAGTATCCTCAGTACGGCTTTGCTGTGCATAAGGGGTACGGCACCGCCGCTCATACAGCGGCCCTGCGGGAGTACGGGCCCTGTCCCGCTCACCGACTGAGTTTTTTAAAAAAGATTTTGGGTGATACATAATGGCAATGGTTTCCAGAGGTGCCATTGGAGAAATTTTGGCGTCTCGTTTTTTGAGGGAGAAGGGATATGAGGTGGTTGCTTCTAACTTTCGATGCCGTCAGGGCGAGATCGACATTATTGCAACAGTTAAGAACTTTTTGGTGTTTGTAGAGGTGAAAACGCGGCAGGAAAAGGCGCTATATGCGCCCAGAGAAGCCGTAACTGCCACAAAACAGAAGCGTCTTTTACAGACGGCTGCACTATATCTCAGTCGGTTTCCTTGCGATCTGCAACCACGATTTGACGTGGTGGAGGTCATCACCGCTGCCAACGATCCCTATCGAATTATCGAGATCAACCATATTATCGGCGCTTATGAAGCAGGTGGTTTGGACGCCGCTTTCTGATTATACGTAACAAATCAAGCATAAAGGAACGAGGAACAAGCTATGTTTTATACCAGTACAAGAAACAAAGATATTAATGTGACGGCTGCTCAAGCCATTGCCGGCGGCATCTCTCCTG
Source organism: Acutalibacteraceae bacterium (assembly GCA_045578085.1). Classification (GTDB taxonomy): domain Bacteria; phylum Bacillota; class Clostridia; order Oscillospirales; family Acutalibacteraceae; genus UBA5905. The sequence goes on from JAZNJO010000008.1 coordinate 54,337, forward strand.
AGGGCGGTCTGTATGTGCCAGCTGCTTTGCCGAAGTTAACAACTGAGGATTTGGAGGCTTTGATGCCTTTATCCTACCCTCAGCGCGCCGTGCGTATTTTGTCCGGTTTCCTTAACGATTTCACCGCAGAGGAGACTGCCGCGTGCTGTGCAGCGGCTTACGGAGAGCGGTTTGATACACCCGCCATTGCGCCTTTGCATGACTTAGGAGAAGGCCGGTACGTGATGGAGTTGTGGCATGGTCCCACTTGTGCTTTTAAGGATATGGCCCTGCAGATCTTGCCCCATTTGATGCGTGTATCGGTTGGAAAGACCAATCCCGATGAAGAGATCGTGATTCTGGTAGCCACCTCCGGTGATACCGGCAAGGCTGCGCTGGAGGGCTTTAAGGATGCGCCCAACACAAAGATACTGGTGTTCTATCCTGTGGACGGCGTCAGTGAGATGCAGCGCTTCCAAATGATTACACAGGAAGGGGAGAATGTGGGCGTTTGCGCTATTCGTGGCAACTTTGATGATGCTCAGACGGGCGTGAAATCTATTTTCACAGACGACGATGTGAAAGCAAAACTGGCGGAGAACGGTATGCGCTTCTCCAGCGCCAACTCCATCAACTGGGGGCGCTTGGTTCCTCAGATTGTATATTATATCTCGGCCTATTGCGACCTCGTTGCGCAAAACAAGATCAAGAACGGTGATCCAATTAACGTGGTGGTGCCAACCGGCAATTTCGGCAATATTTTGGCCTGCTACTATGCCAAATGTATGGGCCTTCCGGTGAATAAGTTAATTTGTGCTTCTAACCGTAACCGCGTACTCACCGATTTCTTTGAGACGGGTGTTTACGACTGCAATCGTCCCTTCTACACCACAACCAGCCCTTCTATGGATATTTTGGTGTCTTCTAATTTAGAGCGTCTGCTTTATCATTTGTCGGATAACGATTGCGATGAGATCGTTCGTTTGATGACGGCTCTCAAAACCGATAAGAAGTATGTGGTTTCCGATGCAGTGCGCACCTCCGTTCAGCAACACTTTGTGGGCGGTTGTGCCGATGACGAGCAGGTGGCGAATACAATTCGCACCATATTCGAAGAGAGTGACTACCTGTGCGATACCCACACGGCGGTGGCGATGACCGTATATGAGGATTATCGCGCCAAGACCGGGGATGAAACCCCTACTGTGATCGCTTCCACAGCCAGTCCTTTCAAGTTTGCCCCCGCCATTCTGGATGCATTGGGCTGTGTTGAAACACAAGATGCGTATGCTCAGTTGAACGAACTGAAAGAGAAGACTGGTTGGGAAATCCCTCAGCCGCTGGCTTCTTGCTGTGACAAGGCGATTCGCTTTACAGGTGTTTGCGATAACGATAAAGCTTCTATGCAGGACACCGTCTATGGTATGTTGGAGCTGAATTGATCGGGAGGGAAGAGAATGGCATTGTTTGCAATTGCCGATACCCATTTATCCCTCGGGACCAATAAATCTATGACTGTTTTCTCCGGTTGGGACGATTATGTACAGCGTTTGGAAACAAACTGGCGTAATTTAATTACTCCGGAGGATACGGTAGTGATTGCCGGTGATATTTCGTGGGGGATGACGCTCAAACAGGCTCACGAAGATTTTGCTTTTCTGCACAATCTGCCGGGACGGAAACTGATTTTGAAAGGTAACCACGATTATTGGTGGACCACTCGTAGACAGATGGATCGATACTTCGAGGAAAACGGATTCACCTCCCTTCGTCTTGTTCACAATGACTGTGCGGTTGTTGAGGATAATATGGCGGTGTGTGGTAGCCGTGGCTGGTTCTTTGATGCTGAAGATGAAGCAGATCGCAAGGTGTTGCTTCGTGAGGCGTCCCGTCTTCGCACTTCGATTTGCGCCGCTAAGGAGACTGGGCTGGAGCCGGTAGTCTTTCTTCATTATCCGCCACTGTATGCAGAGCAGGTCTGCCCCGAGATCGTGGCAGTGCTGAAAGAAGAGGGAATAACCCGATGCTTTTACGGTCACGTGCACAGTAATGGCATTCGTCTGGCGGTACAGGGTGAAGTAGACGGCATTGATTACAGTCTTATATCGGCGGACGCGTTGCGCTTCTGCCCGATTCCCGTGCACACGGGTGATCACACGGGTGATGTTTAAAATATTTTTTATTTTTTTAAAAAAAGAGTAGAAAAATTAAAAGTACTATGTTATAATAGTCTGCACTATGTTCTAGCATAACTGGGAGGAATTACAATGAGTTTGAAAAATGCAACCAAACTGGAAAACAATCGCGTCGAGCTTGAGATTGAGGTAGACGCCGCCACCTTCGGTGCTGCGGTGGATGCTGCTTACAAGAAGGACGTTAAAAGAATGTCTGTTCCTGGCTTCCGTAAGGGCAAGGCACCCCGCGCTCTGATCGAGAAGACTTACGGCTCCGGCGTGTTCTATGAGACTGCGATGAATGACGTTTATCCCACTGCTTTGGACGAGGCTATTAAAGCTTCTGAGTATGAGTACGTAGAGGATAAGGTCGATCTGGACGTGGTAAGCGTTGGTCCCGAGGGTCTGGTATTCAAGGCGGTTATTACCGTTAAGCCTGAAGTCAAAATGCGCGGTCACAAGAGCTTGAAGATCACCCGACCCGCCGTGGTAGTCACCGATGAGGATATCGCCGCTGAACTGACCCGCTTGCAGGAGCGTAATGCTCGCATGGTGTCTGTGGAGGATCGCGGTGCTGAGATGGGCGATACTGTGACCTTTGATTTCGAGGGCTTCATCGATGACGTTGCCTTTGAGGGCGGCAAGGGCGAGAATCACGCTCTGCTGTTGGGTTCCGGTCAGTTTATCCCCGGTTTCGAGGAGCAGCTGGTTGGTGCTACCGTGGATGCCGAGCTGGATGTGAATGTGACCTTCCCCGAGGAGTATCACGCCGCTGAGTTGGCCGGTAAGCCTGCCGTGTTCAAGTGCAAGGTTCACAAGATTGAAATGAAGGAGCTGCCTGAGATCGACGATGAGTTGATTAAGGATTGCACCGACTTCGACACGGTGGATGAGTTCAAGGCAGACACCAGAAAGCGCCTGGAGGAGCAGCGCAACGCTGCCGCCGATAAAGAGGTCGACGACCAGATTGCTGAGGCTCTCATTCGCTTGGTTAAGGCCGATATTCCCGAGGCTATGATTGAGAATACCATCAACGATCGCATTCAGGACTTTGCCTACCGTCTGCAGAGCCAGGGCTTGAGCCTGGATATGTATATGCAGTACACCGGTATGGACGTTGCCGCTTTCCGTGAGAGTTTCC
>JAZNJO010000009.1:0-27725 GCA_045578085.1 Acutalibacteraceae bacterium
GTAGTCTTACCGGTGGTCTTGCCGGTAGTCTTCACAGTAGTCTTACCGCTGGTCTTGCCGGTAGTCTTCACAGTAGTCTTACCGCTGGTCTTGCCGGTAGTCTTCACAGTAGTCTTACCGCTGGTCTTGCCGGTAGTCTTCTTGCCATCCTCCTTGGTGGTGGTCTTTTTACCATCATCCTTGGTGGTAGCATCCGACTCGTCGCCGCTCGCATCAGAGGCGGCAGTGCTCTCGTCGGAGACATCGGCGCTCTCATCGGTAGCGTCGGTAGACTCGTCAACGGACTCGTCGGTGGATTCATCGGTAGACTCGTCAATAGACTCATCAACAGACTCATCGGTGCTGTCGTCCGGCTCGACGGGATTCTCATCCGCACTGGTGCCGGTAGACACGTCGTTGTCCTTGCTAGGATCCGGCTCAGGCTTGTTGCCGCAACCGACCAAAGTCAGCAGCATCACAAACGCCATCAAAACCGCCAACAAACCGGAAAAATGTTTTTTGTTCATTCTTGTGTCCTCCTTAATAATTTTTATAATAAGCCATAGCTTAGGTGCAGAAAATACTCCGGCAATTAACCGGTCCACTCCTCCGTACACATCACCTCCAACAGCGTTGTGTAACCGTATTTTGATATAACTCAATCGCGTTAATAAGCTAAGCGAAAGAAGGGCTATATCGGTCAAAAAAGTGGCAAAATACAGCAATTTTTCCATTTTATTCGACAAACGCCCATACTAATGCTATTTTGCAATATCATCTTATCATAAATGGATTTTTTTGCAATAGCAATTCATAAGGATTTGTATCAACTTTTAATGATTTTACAAAATCGAACATAAAAATTTTAATAACGATGTCCAAACCGTTATATGCACATATAATGGGCTAAAACTCCCTTTCCTCTGCCCTTGTCTTCCCCCTGCAAAATGTCCACAAATAACGATCGGGCACGGCCGAAGCCGTGCCCGAAAGCGGTTAAACATTTCTTATGTTTTAATTCCAGTCCGAACGACCATCGCTGTCAACAAACACCTCTTGATAACAACTTTTGATAATATCACCGTAAACACTGATGTCTTTTCCTTTATGTCGGAAAACATAATAGGGCCGTACGTAGATATTCGACTCTGTATGGGCAAACGGAATGTTTATAATGCGTACCGCATATTCCGCTTTTCCCTTGGCCACCGAAATCCCCTTTTCTGCAACAGCATTTACCATTCTGCTACCGTCAACTCGGTCGATCACCATATGTTCGGGAGAGGCCCTATCTGCACTGTTACAGATTAATGCACCCATAGAAACAAGCGGATACACATTTCCGTCGCTCAGCGCATCCACTGTGGCGTTGGTATAATCCAGCATGTAGGACTCAGCGATGGACAAGCCCTCCACAGGCACTTCCATACGGAACGCCAGCTTGTATTGACGCTGAGTTTCAGGCAAATCACTCTGTTCAGCAGAATCCGAAATGCTGACGCCGGTATGGATAGGTTTCAAAGTAGGGATGATTTCTACTTCGGGTTCGGTGGAAATACCGTCTCCAGACTTAAACAAGCGGAAATCGTCTAACAACACCTCTCCGCCTTTGTCCTGAATGACAAAGCCGACCTGTTTGAACACTTTGGAATCAAACTTAATACTGGTTACTTGCCAATCCGTTTTCGAATTGAAAGATATGGTCCGAAACGCCTTTGGCAGTTCAATGTTGTCATCCACCAATTTTATAGAGCCGTTACCGGTTTTGGTTACTTTGTACTTAAAGGTGAGAGTATAGGTGGTATTAGGTTCAACCTTCAACCATTTAAAATAATGCAGACCAATGGGATTCACCGAGCTGTATTTCATTACACGCCCCTGATCGCCTCCCACCTTGTCGAAGGACATAAAACCATTGTTCCAACCGCTGCTGGTCTTGGTCCAAAACTCAGTTGACCGGTCGCCAATCATATTGGCATCGGGAATCAGGTTTTTCTCATCAGCGCAATACTTATTGTCGCCGGAATTTGCGGCCGTAAGCGAAGTGGTTAACCGCTCACCCTTGTAGGTCTTTGATTTAGTAGAGAGAAAACTATTGGTGCGATGCAGTGCCATATCATCGAAATACATCTCGGAAGAATAACCGTAGATGCCGATGGTAACAGAGGAAGACGAAGCCTTAAACTGGACGCTGCGCAGATGCCACTTGTTATCGGTGGCGGTGGAGCGGATCTGCTCCGTATCCCACGACACATGACCGAGATAGCTGTCTGTCATTTTTGCGAAAGCATCCTTGCCCGCATCGGGGTCCATCACACCAATAGAGGCCTTGGCTTTGTTTGCCGCGCTCAAATACGGTGTCTTAACCCAAACCGAGAAAATGTAAGTCTGGTTTTTGGATAGACCCGATACTGTGAACTTGCGCCAGGAGGGAGTAGCGGACGTATTTTTGTAGCAAAGCACTTTGCCCCCTTCAGGGGCGGTAGGATCACTCGTGACATAAAGGAGGCCATCCTTTAAAAAAGTATCGGTATTCCATTGACCATTACTCGTGGATTCAAAGCCACCGTTTTTAATGGAGTTGTTGCTTGAAGAACTGGGGCGGTTGGTTTCCACGCCAAAGTCGCTCAGAGAAAGAGCGCCAGCCTCCACCGAAAAGGTCATCAACAACACAAGCGTTACACAAAAGGAAAGGGCTTTTTTCACATAGTTCATTCGTTTCATACGCTCCCCTCCCCCTTAGCTTTCTACCAGATACAGACAGAAGTCGTCAACGGCAAACTGACCGGGATTGGCATCGTCGTTTGCCTGAAAGTGGAAATCGATGGTGGTATAATTTCCGGAATTAAAGGTAGCCTCGCAATAGACCCAATCCGTGTTCGTATGGCTAAAGAAAATACAACCGGCATTAATATTCGTATTGCCGTTCTTGGTAAACAGCGCATATCGACCGGAACCGGAAATGCGCTTTACCCAGAAAGAAACGGTATAACTGGTATTCTTCTTTACAGAGATGCTCCTGCTGGCACACTCCGTCCAGACACCGCCGCTGGCTTTGAGCCGCAGAGACTTGGATCCGTTGTGAGCGTAAGCAGACGTAACCTCACCGTAATTGGATTGAATGTTCCAGCCGGTGTTGCCACTCTCAAAGCCGCCATTGGTGGTCATATTGGTAGGCGGTGTCATATGGTTACTGTACGAGGTGTGTCCATTCACCGTCACACGATACTGCACCGACGACCCCTCCACGCCGGTGTCCTGATAAGAATACCGATATCCACCCGTAGATGCGTCTGCGACTGCTCCGCTGTTTTGGGTCACGGTGGTCCAAGCGCCCCCGTCTACGGAGCGCTCCAATTTATAAGTGGTGACACCTTTAGGTTGAATCCAATACACAGGACTGACGCCATCGTAATACAACATCGACGGCTTGCCGGTCACATAGGTACCCGGTCGTTTAGAAGCACGATATTCCTCGATGTAATAGTATTGTTCATAAGTAGCCGAACGGAAATCGTAGACATTGCTCGCACCGTTTTTCAGCAGATGATGACCGCCGCCATCGCGACCCGTAGGTTCCCAGGCCCACTGAATCCAACCGGCGTAATTATTGGACATAAACTTCTGTCGGAAGGTCTTCCATTTGCTGGCGAGGGAGGTGTCGTTGTAGTTGCTGCCATGATCCACGCCCCACTCGGTGGCCAGCATCGGAGCGGTAGCATAATATTGAGTCAGTTCGATGACGTTGGGGGTGTCCGAATACTGGTTGCGGCCTACCATATCGAAATTGCAGTCCGCATACATAGCGAAATTAGAGGTGTTGGTGGCAATGGTCACCGGGGTTTCAGGCATCATCTCTTTGATGGTGTCGGTTACCGATTTAACAAAATGCACCGCATCCTCTTGGGTAACACCGTAGGTTTCGCGGTTGCCCGTGGACTGATTACCCAACTGAGAATCGTTAATCTCATTCTCGATCTCAACAGTGGAGCACATCATCGCCACCACGTCTGGGTACTCATTCAGTACCTCGCACACGGGCTTAACGAACTTCTCACAATAGTTGGCAGTAATTTCGGGGTTAGAATACATCTGGCACACAAAATACCAGATATCCAAATTACTGTATAGTACCGCCGCCGAGGTGTGGAAACACATAGCCCACAGCACCGGCATCTCCAACTCACGACACACATCCAGCAGGCGACGCATATTGGTCAGATAAACGGGATCAACGCCCAACACGTTGCCGGTGTCCGGATCGTGAAGGATGCCCTCTCCCCAAGGAGAGCCTTCCAAACCAAGGATGTTGTACCCTAAGGCTTTCAGATTGAATATCTCCCGCTTGATGTTGGAGATGCCATATTCGTCGATACCGATCTTATTGAAATTCTGCCAATAATCGGTTTGGCTTCCGTCCGTGTTGTAGAAACCGTCCAACCGCTCGTTGTCAGGATTGGCCGCCAGACCGCTACCCAAATAGGTGTGGGTAAACCAAGGGTACCATATACCCTCCAGATGCGCATCCCGCTCAATGATGTCAAAGGCGGTAATACGCTCGTAATTCCGAGATGCTTCGCTGCCTGTGGCCACCATTGCGCCACAGCTGCTGCACAGTAAGGCGACGGCGCACAGAATCGGTAAAAGCGCCTTTCTTCCGATGTTGCGCATACATTCACTCTTCCTCTCCGTTTATACTTTTGGTTGCATTGTATAGCATTATTTTACCAAAAGCAAAGTGGAAACGCAACTTATTTTTTTGTCTTGCACCTATCCCTTGTCATAAAAAAATCGGGCACGACCCAAGTCGTGCCCGAAAGCAATTTTACTTATGCTGTTTTGCAAAAATTAGTTCCAATCCAGCTGGCCGTCGTTGACATTGGGAGCGCTCTTATAGCAACGAGAGACGATGTCACCGTAAACAACGAGCTCCTCGCCCTCGTACTCATACACGTAGTAGGGACGAGCGTAGATCATTGTCTGAATGTTCGCATCGGGAATCTTGACGATTCGCACAGCGTACTCCGCTACGCCATCAGCCACAGAGATACCCTTCTCCGCCGGAATGTTGATGACGTACTGGTTCATATTCTTGTTCGTCCAGTTCGTAAACTCCATGTAAGAAGGCGTAGAGCCAACCGGCTTGTTGCACATCAGGGCACCCATCGCCACGAGCTTATACTCCACGCCAGTACCCAGAGCATCTACCATAGCGGTGCTGTCATAGCCAATGAAGCGATGATCCTCGGAGATGGTCAGGCCGGTCGCAGGCAGCTCCACACGGAACGCCAAGGCATTGCCCACACCCGGCGCCTGATTCTCAGGGTCGGAGGTGCTGGTGCCGGTATTGGCAGGCTTCAGCGCGGCGAATAGCTGCTCAGCAGGTTCTGTGGAAGACGCGGTGGGGGCGCTATTCTTAAAGACACGGATGTCGTCGATCATCGCTGTGCCGCCCGCATCCAGAACCACAAAACCGATCTGGTTGTGAACGCCGGAATTGAAGGTAACCGCATAGGTAGTCCATTCCGTCTTTTTGGCGGCGAAAGAAACCTGACCAAACACCTCAGGCAACTCGATGTCATTATCCACCAGTTTGATCATACCGTTACCCGCGGTGGGTACCTTGTAGTCAAAAGACACCGTGTAATTCGTGTTGGGCTCCACGGGGATCCACTTGAAGAAGTTGTATTTCAACGAGGCGCCGGCGGTATACTTCATCACACGGCCATGGTCGTCGCCGCCGTCCACAATGGACATAAAGCCGTTATTCCAGCCGCCGGAATTGGTGCTCCAGAAATTCTTGGAAACGCCGCTGTTCATATTGCAATCGGGAATCAGGTTATCCTCAGCCTTACAATACTTATTGGTCACCGAGGTGCTGCCGGAAATATTCTCCGTACGACGGGCACCTTTGTACTCCATACCGTCGGTCAGCTTATGCACCGACAGGTCGTCGATCCACATCTGGGACTTCTTACCGTATACCGCCACGGTCACCGTTTCCGTATTGGAGGTGCGGAAGGTCATGGCGCGCAGGTGCCAACGGTTATCCATAGCCGTGGGACGCAGCGCTCTCTTGGGACCGGACTGCTTAAATTTATAAGCTGCCAAGGTCGAATACACAAACTGGTTGGTATCCGGATCCAAAATACCGATACTGGTCAGACCTGTGTTGTTGCCACTCAGATAGGGCGCCTTCACCCACGCGGATAACACGTATTCGGTATTGGCCTCCACGTTGATGGTGAAGGTGTGCCAGCTCTCCATAGTGGAGGCATTCTGGTAATACAGGCAACTGTTGCCGGAATAAGCACCCTCGGAAACTACCGACAGGTTGTTCTTGATGAAGGTGTTGGTGTTCCACTGGGCACCGGAGGTGGACTCGAAGCCCCCCTGGGTCACCTTGTTGACCGAATCACTCTTGGGACGGTTCATTTTAGCACCGAAACCGGTCATCGTAGGAGTGGGGTCCGAGTGAGTGGACTCATCGCCCACCGTAGTGGCAGTCAGCGAAACATCGTCTAAATAATGAGTCCGGTTACCCGAGCTCGGTGCATAGAAACGAATGCAAATGTAGGTGTTATTGCCTACACTAATATCACTCTTCGTGTTACTGCTGAAACTAATCAAAGAAGCAGCTACATCGGTCTTGCTAACTAACGTTGTACCAAAGGTGGTATCATTGGTACCGGCCACCACTTCATATTGGAAGGTACCGCTACCGGAACTGCGGCGGCAATAAAAAGTCAGTTTATATACCGCATTCTTATTAACCGGAACAACTTGAGAAGCAACTACTTTGCCGTAGGTGGCGCTGTTGATCGGCATTTTCAAAGAATAAGAACCACTTTTATTCTGGTCAGTGGAAGCCTCGGCACCGGAGATAGTCCAAGCAGCGGTACCTTCCTCAAAGCCACCATTCGCCACGGTACCCACAGCCGCCGCCGAAACCGCGAAGGAAGGAAGCAGCGTGCAGAGCATAGCCACGGACAGGAGGACTGCCCATACTTTATTCATCTTTTTCATACGTCAGTTCCTCCTCTCATTAGTATTTCCACACATTGGAATAGGACGTCTTGCCGTTAACGGTGACACGATACTGCACCGTGCCGGAGGTCACAGGATTAGAATCCTGATAGCTGTAACGATAGCTACCGGTGGTGGTATCGATGGTGGCACCGGAGGTGGTCACCTGAGTCCAAGTGTTGCCGCCGTCCACCGAGCGCTCCACCTTGTAAGAGGATACGTTCTTAGGCTGGATCCAATACACCAAGCCGTTGGTGTTCGCACCATCGTGATAGAACATAGAGGGATTGCCGGTAGTGTGATAGGCAGACTTCGCTTCGGCACGAATCTCCTCGATGTGATAATACTGCTCATAGCAAGCCTGACGGAAATCGTATACCGTCTGGGCATTCTGCTTAGTGAACTGGTTGCCGGAAGGCGTCGAATTCTTATTTAGCGTAGGCTGCCAGCACCACTGGAACCAACCGGTATAGTTAAGACTCTTCAAGTTGTCGCGCCAGTTTCTGAAAGCGGTAATGGCATTCTCCTCGGAGAGATAATTCTCATCGCCCAAGCCCCACTCGGTGGCCAGCACGGGAGCAGTAGCATAGTAGTTCGAGTAATCCAATGCGTTACCGGAAGAGGAATACTGGTTACGGCCCACCATATCAAAGTTACAACCGGCGTACATAGCATAGTTGTTGGTGTTGGTGGCAATGGTCACGTAGGTGTTGGGCATCTTCTCCTTCACCGTCTCGGTCAGGCGGGTGACGAAGTGCACACAATCGTCCTGCGTAATGCCGTAGGTCTCGCGCTTACCATGATCCATATGGTTACCCAGTTCGGAGTCGTTGGTCTCGTTCTCCAACTCAACAGTGGAGCAAACCATCGCCACCACGTCGGGGTACTCATTGAGCACGTTACATACGGGCTTAACGAACTTCTCGCAGTAATTCTCCACGAACTCAGGCTGGCAATAGAACTGAGTGGCAAAATACCAAGCATCCACGCTGATCAAATCCGGTACCGCCGAAGCATGGAAGCACATGGTCCACATCACAGGCATATCTACCTCACGGCAGATATCCAGCAAGCGGCGGATATTATTGAGATACTCCGTACGCACGCCGGTCACGTCGCCGGTCTGCTCGTTACGCACGCAACCCTCGCCCCAGCAAGAGCCCTCAAAGCCCAGCATATTGTAACCCAGAGCCTTTAGATTAAAGATCTCCTGCTTGATCTTGTCCTCACCGTAGTCATCAATGCCGACATTGTTAAAATTCGCATAATAATCCGAACCGCCCTCAGGCTGGTCGATTTTCTCCAATTCGGGGTTCTGGCCCAAACTACAGCCGAGGTATTCATGGGTAAACCAAGGATACCATACACCCTCCAGATACTTGTCCCGCTCCAGAATCTCCGGCACAGTGACACGACCATCGCTGTTCGCGTCGTACTTCTTGGCACTGATGTCCTCGGTGCTGCCGGTGAAAGACAGCACGCCCAGCATGCAGACCGAAAGGGCTACCACACAGAGCAAGGGCAACAGGATCTTATTGCCGATCTTACGCATAAAATTCACGCTTCCTCTCTATGATTCAAATCTTGGGGGGAACACCCTATTATTTGCCGTTTCTCTTGTTACAGACGCACTATTAGACATAATAAACGACTATAACACACCCTATCATTTTATCAAATCCTTTTCAATAAAGCAACTGTTATTTATGGCAAAAACGAATTATTTAACATAACTTTTTCACTGTTTGTTCAGGTATTGTTGCAACGAAAAAGCCGACCGCGGTGCGGTCGGCTTTTTTAAACATTATTCGCCAATTGTATAGAGATGCACGTTTCCAGTAATGCCTTGTGACACTCCGTACTGGCTGATCTCTTCGGTCAGGTGGCTGATGTTTTGGAAGTGCAGATGGCCGGTCATCACCGCCACCACGGGAGATCCCTCCCCTGTCAGCAAGCGGATAAACTCCTCATTCTCCTCAGGGCAACCCTCATACTCATTCATACGGAAGTAATCGCCGCAACCATACACAGCGTCGTAATTCTCCTTGTTGAGAATGGGTACGTGCATCGCTACCACCGTCTTCTTACCGGTAGCCAGCAGAGCCGCCACCTTATCCAGCTGTTCTCGAGTGATGCAACGCTCCTGATTGTCGATGCCCAGAATCTGCAGATCCCCCAGATCCACCACCGATACCGGCTCCTTCATCATAGAAAGGCGCATACCATCGGGTAGCTGGCTCTTGGGCTCGTGGTTACCGCACACAATCACGTAGGGTACCTGCAAATCCGCCAACCCCTTTTCGGTAGCACGAATATCCGCAGGGGTCACGTGGTTCATAATGTCACCGGTAAGCACCGCCGCGTCCACTGTGTTAGCCAAGGAGACCAAACGAGCATACTGCACACGGCTGTCCGCCATCTGCGCCTCGCCGGTGGGCGCGCCGTGAGCCTTGGCAAAATAGAGGCGAGTATCGATCCATCCTTGGGTTTCTTTCAGCGCCTGTTCTTTTTCCTCAGCCGTGGACAATTCGTCATAAGCGGTCAGATGAATGTCTGAAAAATGGCAGATGGTCTTTTTCTGAACGCCCGTCACGGGAATATTAAAGCGAGTAATGGTCAACGTCTCCATAGTAACCTCCCCTATCAAAAGCGGCAACGATCGTTGTGGTTATACCGCAGCGGCAAACCTTCACGATACAGATGAGAGTCATTGGACAGAGTCAGCACGCGGGGCACCACCATACCATAGCGATCGGGATGGAAGTCCACTACGTTAAAACCGCTATGGCACATATCAAAGCGGGTGGCATAGATGGGATACGGGATATCCAGCAGACAACTCATAAACACCATACCGCAACCCTGATGGGCGAACAACGCCACGCGGTCGTTATTATCCTTCACCGGCTTGTACATACCGGTGTAACGATCGTGCTCATAACCAAGCTCTGCAAACAGCGAATCCACACCTTCATACATTTTCTGAATACCACTTTCAAAGGTATACTCCGCTAATTTGGGATGCTTATACCAATCGTGACCCATAGCCACCACCTCAGGATCCAACAGCAGTTTGCGAGTATCCTTATGATCCCAAGCCCAAGCCTGATCCGGATGGGGCCATTCGCCGATCATAAAATCCTTCGCTACATTGGCCTCGTTGCAGAAATCCAATAATTTCGCCTCACGACCTAAAATATCGCAGGTAGGTTTACCGGTCAAAATGGCGCGGTTAGAGGTGGATGCATACACCTTGTTGACGCCATGCATACACAAACGTTTTGCTACCGCCTCTGCCTGCCGCTCTCCCAACGGAGTCAGGGAGTCGGGATTGTAGTTCGGATCACCGTGACGAACGTAAAAAAACAGCATATCGGCTCCTCCTTTTTGTCCCCGCAACAGCGGAATCCTTACAGATCCAGTATACCGCAACCACTTGCATTTCGCATTAAAAAATTCGTATATTTTATATCATTTTTCAACGATAATCGGCAAAGTTGCGCAAAAAAGCGCCCCACCTTTCGATGGGGCGCTTTTTTCTTACTGATGGTTGTTCTTCAGGTAGTCCAGCACCTCGTCCACGGTGGTGAATGCCAACGCCACGTAGGTATCGGCAGCACCATAGTAGATGGCGATACGACCGGTGTCGGCATCCGCCAGCGTAGCGCAGGGGAAGCACACGTTGGGAACGAAACCCACGGTCTCATAATCCTTCTCAGGAGTGATCAGATACTCGCGGCCGCGATAGATCACCTTGGAGGGATCCTCCAGATCGCACAGCATAGCGCCGAAGGAGTACACATAACCGTTGCAGGTGTTGATAACACCATGGTAGAACACCAGCCAACCTTCGTCGGTCTCGATCGGCACGTTACCGGCGCCGATCTTGGTGGACTCCCACCACACGTTGGTGCCGCGAGCCATCACGTGCTTATGATTACCCCAGTAGATCATATCGGGGCTCTCGCTCAACCAAATGTCGCCGAAAGGAGTATGACCATCGTCAGAAGGACGATTGAACATCAGGTATTTGCCATTCACCATACGGGGGAAAGGAACGCCGTTGCGGTTGAAGGGCAGGGTGATGTTGGGCAAACGGGTGAAGGTCTTAAAGTCCAGCGTCTTGCCCAGACCCAACACGGGGCCGCCGTGCTCGGTGCACCAAACGATGTAGTAAGCATCTTCAATCCAAGTGACGCGAGGATCGTAGTAGTAGGTAGAAACGAAGGGCTCACCGTTTTCATCGCGCCAATCGATGGACTCGGGCTCGATCTCCCAGTTGATACCATCCTTAGAATGGCCAACGTGCAGGTTGGGGGTGGTGATGGTGGTGTCCGCACGGAACACACCGATGAACTCGTCACCCCACGGCACCACCGCGCTGTTGAACACGCGCTGGCAACCCTTAGCGGGGTTACGCTTGATAATGGGGTTAGCGTCGTAACGCCACACCACGTCGTCACAGCCGGCTGGACGATCCTGCCAAGGGATGTTGGGGAGGGAAACACCGTTGATAATCTTTGCCATAATAAACTCTCCTTACAATTACGATTGACATAAAAGGGATTCGTCAGCCGACGATACCCACGCGGTCGATGCTCTGCACGAATTTGCGCTGCAAGAACATATACAGGATCAAAACAGGGGTAATGAACATCAAGCAAGCCGCCATACGGGCGTTACGGGAGTCGCCGCCCACATTCTTGGCCGCGCTGGAGAAGGTATCCAGCATCACCGCAAGAGGCTTGTTATCCACCATATACATACCTGCCATATAGCACTCATTCCAGTGCCAGATCACCGAGAAAATGGTTACCGTCAGGAACACCACGCCGGAGGAAGGAAGAATGACCGACAGGAAGGTGCGCAGGGGACCGGCACCATCTACGTAGGCCGCCTCTTCCAGTTCGCGGGGCAGGCTCTCAAAGAACTTACGGTAAATGAAGATGAACAGACCGGAACGGACGCCCACACCGAAAACAGAGGGCAGGTAGAAGGTAAAGGCCGTGTCCACCAGGTTGGGACGCAGGTCAATACCGGTCCATTCACGGAACAAGTTCAGAATACCCAACACGTCGAAGTGAGAATAGTTCAGGTAAGTGGGCACCACCAACATCTGAACAGGAATCATAATGGTGACCAATACCAGGAAAAAGACGATATTCTTCTCTTTGAACTCAAAGCGGGCAAAACCGTAGGCAATCACCGCGCACACGAACACCTCAATAAAGGCGCTCACCTGACCCAACCAAAGAGACACTACACCGGCATGCAGGAAATCCAAGCCCTTGAATGCCACAACAAAATTATCCCACGTAATCTCAGAGGGGATCCACACGACGCTGGGGTTGTACATATCCGATACGGGTCGAAGAGAATAGCTGATCATATAGAGCAGCTGGAACAATACAACGTAGCTCAACGCCAAGAGGAAGAAGTACCGAATAAAGTTTACAACTACGTTAAGCGTATTCTTTTTAAGCAGTACGGAATCCTCAGGGGTGAGCTTGTTGCTGAAAAGTTTTTTAAGCACTCTTTATCACCTCACATGTACGGCCCCATCAGGTAGCCCATTTGGAAAATACGGTCTTCTGGAGAATCAGGATAGCCAAGCCCAAAATCGATCCCACCAGAGCGAAATAGACCCACAGCATCGCAGCGCTGCGATCGTAGATCTGCTGCTGCATAGCAGCATACGCCTGAGTAATAACGGCATTGCTGGAATCCGTAAAGATCTCGATAGCCGTAAAGATGATAACCAGAACGGTGGTGCCGCTCAGCATAGGGAAGGTCACGTACCAGAACTCCTCCCACTTGTTGGCACCCTCTACGCGGCACACCTCGTAGAGCTGCTCGGGAATGGACTGCAAGCCGGAGATGAACAGAACGATCTGCACACCGCAATCCCAGAACAGATCAAAAATTTGGTTAACGAAACCTACAAGGAAATCCGTTATTTCCTTAGACAGATGCATACCTTGCAAAATAGTTGTCACATCAATGCCATTGGTAGACATCTCCGCGCTACCGCTACGCATCGCCTCTGCCGTGGCATCACCTTGAATGTAGGTCATAACTACACCGGTGGCAATAATCACGGGCAGGAAGAAAATAGAACGGAATACGATGCGGCCCTTAAACTTCTGATTCAGCAACACGCCAACAATTAAACTCAGAGCCACAACCAGCGGAATGGAATACGCGAAAGATGCAAGCGAATCATACAAGTTATCTACATACTTGGCAGACTCACCGAAAATGTACTTAATGTTGTCAAACTTAGTGAATTCCGTATCGAAGTTAGTCTCACCGATACTTACCGTACAGAACACAAACCAAAAAGATTGTGCTAACGGAATCAAAAAGAACAACAGAAATCCGATTTCCCAAGGAAGAATGAACATACGACCGTACATCCGCTTCTTTTGGCTGAAATCTTTTAATGATTTTTTCATTGTCACAATCACCTGCCTTATCTATTACACAGCGGCCTTATCAGCCGTAGACGAAATCGTTGGCGGGGATGGTACCCAAGGGGGAATCCATCTCGTAGTCGGTGTAGTTAACATACACCTCGACACCATTTTCAAACAAGGTGTACGACATACCGTCCGCCATAGAATACTCCGCAATCGCCTGAGTGCCTACCTGATCGTGCAGATCTTTGCTCCGCTCAACCATAGAAGCAATGTCCTCTTTCCAATCGCTGTAACGGCTGGAAATATACGCGGTATCCTGCTCGTATCGAATGGACTCATGGGGGGCATCGCACAGAGTGAACTGCAACGTCATACCCGTAGCCACTGCCTGCAAATACGTATCGTTTACATTGATCGCTGTGTTGATGGAAGGCGAGGTCAAAGCCTTATAACCTTGGAACACCAACGAATAGAAGGGAATATCCTGACTCAGGGAACTAAACTTGGAAGAATAGAGAGGAGCCGACACAATATAGTCCGCATACAGGGTGGAATAGTCGTTAGGATCAGTAGAAACTACCGTAAGACCATTCTCAGTGCAGGACTGCAACAGAGCGCTGACATCCTCGTCGATCAAGGCTTTCGCCGTGTACTTAACATCACGGTAATCGCCGTAGGCCGTGCTGGTCAGGCTGGCAAAGGAAACCGCCTCAAAGTTACTCTTATTTGCAGCGGCAATAGCCTTCTCCATAGCCTCGCCCAACATTCCGCGGCTCAGGAAATACCAGGACTGCGCGTTCTCATCTTCCACTGCCGTGTTCAGAATATAAGGACGAATGTACGATTTCAGAGAGGAAATGGTTCGTGCCGCCGTATCGTTCACACGGAAGCCTTTACTATTCTCCTTGAAATACACCAGATCGTAATCCATCGCCAATAGAATATTATTCTCCTTAGCGTAGTTGATCAGGTTGTTCCATTCTTTCTTGTTACCCACCTCAGTGGAATTCTTGAAGCCGCCGCCGATAATGGTGCTATCCAGACCGCCCTGACCATAACCAAGCAGGGTCACCAGCATCTCGTCTTCTCCGATGAGCTCTTTCAGTTCGGCGGAGATTGCCTGTGTCTGAGCTACCGTAGTGGTCGCCTCGTCACTGGTATAGGGCAGACCAAAGAAAGACTTTTGAGTCTGGGTAGAGCCCAAGAAACCGACAGACAGAGCAGGCACCGCCTGAACCGTTTCAGTTAAGAAGCCACGCTCCTGCAAATAGGTGCGATAGCGGGAAGCCATCCCCATATAGGTGACATCTTCCGTCAGCGGAATGTACTCAACCGAGAAGCAATCCACATCCGCCACCGAGTTACTGAATCGGGTGGCTGCCGTACTATTATTGCTGCTGTTGGCGTACACAATGGACTCACTACCGCGAATACGGAAAGAGGCGTAAGCGGTGGAATAACCGGAATCCGGGTCACCAATGTGGGCGTTGATACGCGCGCACTCTTTACCATCCTCAATGATAGCCAACATACCGCTGTCACCATTCTTCATGCCGAACACAGGAAGAGCGACTTTACGCTCACTGCGCTTCTTCATGGTGTAGGGCTCGGTCGGGTCGGTACCATAAACAGCCTCACTGTACAGCACAGGCTTGTTCATAGTTTTAATATCCACCAAAGCACCGCCGCCGGAAGGCAGCATAAAGTAAGATTCGGAATCGTTGGCGGCGGCCATCAAATTAGGAACCACCGAAATCTCGTAAATGCGGTTAGCATCCTCCTGCAGACCATCCATAGGAACGCGCACCTGCAGACCGTTCTCGGTCAGGATATACTCCACTGTGACGGCAATCCGCACGTCGGGGAAGGAATATGTAACGCTGACACCATTATCGATCTGCTTACTGGTTACGCCACCCTTGGGAATACAATGCTGGGTAATATCAAGCTCGTGAAAGTTATCAAGCTCTGCATCCAGATAGGTGATCTTCAATGCAGGAGAGAGCTGTAAATAAGAATAGCGCTTGGGATTCAAGAGATCCGGATTATTATCCGGACTGACGTAAAAGTCATAGGGAGTGGAGCAATGATACAGTCCGGTGGTGGCATCCCACAGAATCACACACTGGCTGTCATCATCCCACCAGAATTGGAACTTATCGTTAATGGCAATTGCACTTTCAGGCTGGCTGTAACGCTCATTGCCGTACTCCTCACTAAAAGGAGCAATGGTCGATTTTACTTTCGGGGCACATCCCGTCACCATAATCGGCAACAAGAGCAGCACCGTCAGGCACAGACACATTAATTTCTTTTTTGTCATGTGAACGCTCTTCCTTTCTTTGCCGATTGGCTTATCGTAGTTTGATTTCATTAAAGACGCTGATGAAGAACATCAGGAACTGCTGAGACAACAGCGTTACCGAGAAGATAACGAAGGCGGCCAGCAACATGCAGATAACCGTCAACAGTGCCATACCCATCGCTTTAAAGAAACTATACTCGTGGACCACCGTCATGCCCAGCAGCAGCAACAACACCGTGTAAATAGCTACAATGGTGCTCAAAATGCCGAAAGTGGAGGTGGAAGTGGCGGGAATCAAATGAGATGCCACAATGAAGACCACGGAATAGGCCACCATGGGAGACATACAGTAAGCCGACATGGTGAAGACTTCCTTCAAGGAACCCTTACCTTCATTCAGAATACAAATGCCCCAGTTAACGATGACCCACAGAAGCAGCACACCCACCGAACCCAACAATGTATACAAAGCATTGTAGTTCGAGGTATCGGTAATGACGTACATAAAGCCGCCGTACAGATCTTCGGATACACTGGCCAGATAGAAGATCAAAATGAAGATGATCGCCAGCGGGATGGACGTGTTCTTTTGGAATTTCAGAGAGTTAAACGCCTGGAAAGGATGGAAAGGAACAGACAGCGCCGTCCGCAATTTAGCATTCTTGATCTCGAAGATCTTGCGTTTCTTGGACAAGACCAGCAGCGCAGCAATGCCGCCTACTGCCGCCAAGCACAGCAAGAAGATCCACCAGAAGTTACGGGTCAGGAATGCCTTCTGCACAACCTCGTAGGCCTGGGAATAGGTCTGCTGGTCGTTGCCCTTCTTGGAATACTCCATAGCCCCTTCATAGTCGCCCTTGTTCAGCAGAGACTTACCGATACCTTCGTAAGCGCGCTGGCAGTTGGCATCCATTTTCAGTGCTTGCTCCCACAAAGGCTGGGCCATTTCGTACTCACCATCCATGGTCAGTTGATCGGCCTCCTTGAACAGACGGCCGTAGTCGGTCAGACGGAAAATGGTGACGGAACCCAACACAAAGTCCAGCACGTACAGTTTTTCACCATCACAAGCAATGGCATTGGGGGTAACGAAGCTTCCCACCTGATTGCCTTCACTGAAACCGGTGGCAAAAGCGGAGATCATACGGCACTCCTCGTCGTACACAAACACACGGCTACGACCCATATCCACCGCATAAATAAAGCCTTCGGGATCTACCGTAATACCGCCGAAAATCAGCGAATACTGGTAATGCTTATGCCAATAGGCGTTGGGGTTCTCACCAAAGTTAATGGTATCACCGCTCGCAGAGGTGAAGCCGAACTTGTGATCCAAAGTCTGGTTACCATTAAGACCAAGACGCTTGATCTGGCCGGTGGAGGTACCGGACAAGGTGTAAAGCATACCCTCGGTATCTACACAAATATCCATAATTTCCGCAGGCAGTTTCTTCTGGGTATTCTCGCTCTTGTCTCTGGTCATAAACAGACCGGTTACCCAACCCTTAATCGTGTTGAGCAGAGTCTCCTCTACCACATAGGAACCATGGAAGCCCAAGAAATTGTACTCGGTATCGTACACCAGCATTCCGTAGTAACAACCCTCGCACACTACATATAAATAACCTTTTTTATCCATCGTGATACGGGTGGGACGATAATCCAGATCACTGGGCACGCCGATACCGGTGGGGCACTCCAATTTGTTCAGGAGATTACCATAGCGGTCGCAGATCAGCACCCGCTCGCCCTCGGTATCCGCCAGGTAAATCGTACCGTCATCCGACACGTACATACCCACGGCATCCTTGAAATTGTAATTCTCTTCACCGGAGATGGATGTGATCTCCTCCACCAAAGTAAAGGTGTCGGTTTCCACAATCAGAATGCGGCTGTTGCCGCTGTCCAGAATGTACAACTCACTGCCATCCTTAGACAAAGTAATATACTTTGCGGAAGTGAGCGCGGTAGTTCCCAGCGAATCACCGGAGATCTGCAAATAGGACTCGTACATCGCACGGGTGGGAACGGCATCGTAACGATTCGGGCCTTCCCAATAAGTATAGGAATAATAAGGAACTTCATCCATTGTCGTCACAGACGCGGCCGAGACAGTGCCGGTACAGAACAAGAGCAGCGCCAACACCAGAGCCATCGTCCGACGCAAAGCCTTGCCGACAGTATGGGTTTTATTGAAACCTATCATCCTATGGTCCCCCTTTCTATATTTTATACTACTCATATTAATCCTTCATACCGGCCGAACTCATAGTCTCCATAACGTTGGACTGGGAAACCAGATAAACGGCGATGGGCGGAATCATCAACAACACCGTGGCGGCCATCACGCTACCGGAACGGGCAATACCGCTGGCGGCGATCTGGTTCATCGCAACGGGCAGGGTTTTCAGGCTCTCGCTGAAGATCGTGCCGCTGGGCTGGATTGCCCAAGCATCACGGAATGCAAACAAAGCCAAGGTCAGCCATGCAGGTTTAACCAGAGGCATAACCAGATTCCAGAAAATACGGTAGTATCCGGCACCATCCAACAGAGCCGCTTCCATCAAAGCCTTAGGCACACTAACGTCCATATACTGCTTCATCAGGAAGACGCCTGTGGTAGACTGAATCGCCGGCAAGATGTAGACCCAATAGGTATCAATGATACCCAACTTGGAGAAGATGATGTACTGCGGAATACCCAGCGTGTAACCGTTGAACAACAAAGCCACCTGTACACCCCAGAACACAATGGAGATGAACTTGTGACGGCAATTGGACAGCGTGAACGCCGCCATACCGGCAACCAGAATGTGACTCACCGTAATGGCCACGGAGATGAACAAGCTGTTAAACGCATAACGGGAGAAAGGTACCTGCAGGTTGTCCAACAAGCTGGGCAGTACCGTATAGTTGTACAGCGTCGGACGGGTCACGAAGAACTTGGGCGGGAACGCCAACAATTCGTCCAACGGCTTGAAGGAGGTCACGACACTATAAATCAGCGGCAACACCATAAACAAGCCGGACAACAATAACAACGATACGAAAACCACGTTTGCGGCGGTGGAACGGGTAAAGCGCTTGTAGCTTTTTTTCTTCGCTACGGTTAATTTCAGTTTTTTCTCTTTCATTACTCGCCCACCTCCTTAATCCTTAGTGACAAGCAAGCGGCCGATTCCCAAGCGAACGATCATCATCATCGCAAACAGGAATACAGACAATGCCGATGCATAACCCATATCAAAACGTACGGTACCCACGTCGGTGATGTGGGTCAAAATAGTTTCCGTGGAGTGGTTTACACTGGGGAAACCGGTCAACGTAGTAGCCACCGAACTGATAGAGAAGGTGGCCTGAACTTGCATAACTGCACTAAACAGCAAAATGCTCTTCATCGAGGGGATGGTGATGTACCACAACTCCGCCCAACGGTTACGGATACCATCGATGGCGCCCGCTTCGAACAGAGACTCATCCACGTTGTTCAGACCGGCGATATTCGCCAGGAAAGAAATACCCATACTCATCCACAACTGCACGATCATAACGATGGTAAAGGCGTAGTTGGGATCACGGAACCAAGTGATAGGGTCGGTAATCAAGCCCATAGACAGCAACAAACTGTTGACGTAACCGTAGCTATCGCCGCTAAACATAATCTGCCAGATGAAATAACCATTACCCACCAGAGCCGGAGAGTAAAACAGGAACGACAACACACTGCGGGTCTTGGGACCAAATTCGTTGATCATCCAAGCCAGCAGGAAGGCCATCGCAAAGCTGATGGGACCGGTCACCAAAGAAAATTTCAAGGTGTTGGCCACCGCAATAGGGAACTCATAGTCATTGACGAACATTTTCAGGTAGTTATCCAAGCCAATGGGCTCCGGTGTACGCACTACGTCGTAATCGAAGAAGCTCAGCACCACCGAAGCGCCGATAGGGATAATCGTGAAGGTTAAGAACAGAAGCAGGAACGGAAGAAGCATGACCACAAAGGGGGTACGCAATGCATCTTGGGAGAAACTGACCTTCTTGTTCTTCAAGCGACCTTTTGCATCTACGTTCTTGCTCATTACTTCTCCGCCTCCTTTCCTACTAATACATCTTTATATTGCTCGATCTTGGTGGTAATTTCCACGTCGGCCACCTCGCCCCACTTCTTCATCATATCCTTGGGGTTCTCGTTCATGGACAAAACGTTCCAGAAGGCCTGGTCCACGGCACGGGCCACATAGTAGCCGCCGGGGATCTCCGCGATCTCTTCCACCTTGTTCCACTGATTCAACAGAGTATCGCTGGCTTCCTTGCCCCAATCGAGGCTCATGGTAGCATTTACGTTTGCGGAGGTGTAACGACCGGCCACACCCAGAATGGACTCAATATCCAGCGCGTACTTGTACTGGGTATCCTCACGCATCCACCATTTCAGCAACTGCCAGGCCGCCTCATCCTTACCGCGGTCCTCAGCCAACTTCAGAATCATACAGGCGTTACCGAAACCGGCCTGACGATTATCCACAACCACACGACCATCATCACCGATCATCGGTTCACCGTTCTCATCCAGCACCGGCATACCGGGAATCTCCGCCATCTCCCAGTTACCCTTGATTTCGGGAGCGGCCGCCGCGATGGTGCTGTACTGAGCGTAGGACTGGATAGCCAGCGGCACCAGACCGATGCGGAAACGGTTAAAGAAACTATATTCTTTGGGGAGGTTATATTTCGTATAATAATCCGTCCACCGCTCGAAGACGCGGATGGTATCTGCATCATTGAAGGAGGTACCGGTCTGGTCTTCGTTGTACAGAGACAAGCCGTTCTGCATCAACAGAGTGGGGAAAATATTCAGGGAGGCCACGCCGCCGTTGGTCTGCCAGATATCCGTCAGAGCCGCATAAGGCAAGCCAACCTGCATATTGTGCAGCATTAGGATGCTGGCCGCATTCAGATACTCATCCCAGGTACGGGGCACTTCCAAATCGTACTGCTCGAAAATATCCGTACGATAGAACATCATATAGAACTGCTGAGTAGAGGGCAGGCCGTAAACGCCATCGCGATAGCGATAAGGCTCATCGGCACCCTTAACAAACCAACCGGCTACCTCATCGTAATCCTCGAACTTGCTTAAATCCACCAGAGCGCCACGCATCGCCATATTAACAGGCTGGGTGCGGGAATCAGACAGGCTGCAATCGGGGCCGTTACCGGACATAATACCCTGTAACAGAGAGGCGTTGGTCATACGCACGGTAACGTTGATGCCGGTTTCGGGAGTAAAGCTACTGTTGATCAAGGAGTTGAGCACCAGCACCTGATCACGAGACCAGTTGACCCACAAGGTTAAATTCTGGGCATCCTTGTCACCCACACCCTCAGCGGTGTTGTAATCCAGCATAAAGGACGCAATAAAACGCTCAATACCAAATTTGGTCTTAGCGCCGAAGCCTGCCTCGGTGCGAACACACGCCTTGCCGGGCTGAGTGAAGACCAGCGCATCGATATCCAACGACATGTTCTTCATTTCCTGCAAGTGAGCGCTCAAACCGGAGTAGCAATCGTAGTAGTTACCCTTGTAGTTCTGAGCTTCCCAGGTCTTCTTGAGCATCTTTTCCAGCACGACGTTCATTTTTTTCAGCAACGCGGCGCTATCGTCGATGTTTTTGTCATCGCTGCGGCGTTCCTCGATCATCGCGCTCATCTCCGCATGCAACTCCTCCATACGCTCTTGCAGATCGGGGATGCGGGAGAACAGATCGTAGTCACGTCCCTTATCGGGCGTCTCGCCGATGATGGCAATGATCTCACGATACATAATACCCAAGCGGAGAACCACACTCTCCATCTTGGCGCTGTATGCGTTCATATCGCCCAGCGTAACCGTCAAAGAAACCTCATTGGGACCCTTGTCCAGATACACCAGCACCTCGTTGCCACCAAAAACGTCGCCGAACTGCCAGCTGTTCTTGTACTCGAAAGCAACGCTGGTTTGCTCCTTGTACTGGCTGACACCGTTGACCTTCAGGCAACGATAAGAGGAAGCGTTCACCAGATAATGTTGACGAAAATGGAAGCCGATTTTATAGATACCGGCCTCAGGGGCATCCACCTTCCACGTGATGGTTTCATCCGTCATAGACCAGTTGCCGCCACCGATGTAGTTTACCTTCTGCAAGAAGGCATCGGAGGGAACCAGACCGGGGTTGCTGTTATCCGACAGACCGATCAGAGCGCGGTCGCTCTTGTATGCAGCCTTCTCCGCCTCAATCACGAACTCCTCACCGGTGTAGTCCTTCACACCGGCATCCTTCCAAGCGGCCAGCTGATCCTCCATGGACAGTAACTCGCCGGGCTCCTTCAGGTCGATAGAGTACAGAACAAAAGGCACACCGTAACCCACCATGGTCAACTCATGAGAACCAGCCTCTAAATACAAGCACAGATTCTCATTCACAAAGCCGTTGACGTCACGCATAGGATAGGTCAACTTTTCGTATACCTCTTTTTGCTCAGCAGCAAACTGGTTACCCTTAGTATCTTCACGGATGGGCTCACCCTCATCGTTGAGGATATCCACCCATTTACGGCCCAACACAAAGCGCTCAGCTTCCGCATAGGGGAAGGCACCATCCACAGCCAGACCAACTTCCATATCCGCACTGCTGCCCTCACGAGCCATATAATTGAAGTACACCTCGTACCAACCACTGACAGGGATCTCCACCTGCCAGGAGGCGGTACCTTCGTCACGATCCCAGATCAGGCCATCTTCACCGACCGTGACCGTCTCGTCATTATAGATCGCGTCCAATGCGCCCACCTGAACCTCGGTATCCGTCTTCGTGTCGGGCTTATCGTCTGCGTAATCGTTATACTCTACGTCGGTCAATTCCGGCAGACCGTCCGTATCAGTGATTTCCTCGTCTTCCACGATTTCATCGTCTCCAACGGTTTCGTCACCCTCTACGACTTCCTCGCCTTCAACAACCTCGTCGCCGTCTGCAGGTTCTTCCGTATCGATGGAATCCAAAGGCCCGACGGTAAGAACATCGTCGGACGGAACGTCCAACTCATCCGCCGCCACAGGCAGGAGGAACATCTGACACAGCATCAGCACCGCACACAGAGCCATTCCAAAGCGTCTCATGGTTTACATCTCTCTTTCTCTAGAAATTTCTGTCATTTGGAGTAAAAGCCATTCGGCATTGATCAAAAGTTATTTCCGCTCACAGGTGGATCGAGAAAGCAAACTCGATCGGATTCTCGTGTACACGGAACTCCCACGCCAGCTCAGGGCCGCAGGACTGGGAACCGACGCCGGCGTTGCGGTAATCGATTCGTACATAGGTTGCATCGGAATCACCGAGCTCATCAATGTGAGTGGCTTTATCCAGCTGCAAGATGGAATAACGGGACACATTGGCTTCGAAGGAGGTCTCTGCCGCCTCAAAGGTGAGTCCGTCAATCTCCAAGGTGCGCACACCCACGTGGTTGCCGTGCTCCTGAGGCATTATGTACGGCACGTATTCAGCCTGAACTGTGCTGTCAAACCAGTCCAACTCCACGTGGTGACTCATATCGCAATAATTTTCCCAAGGACCGCGTCCAAAGTAACGGAACTGCAGATCCTTCTCTTTCAACGGGAATACAAAACCAAAGCGAGGCAACCAGCAAGTGCCCTCTCGCTTATCCGCTTTGACCGACCAATCCATCCGACCGTCGTCAAAAACAGTGACCGTCAACTCATAGCGCAACAGCGGCATACGGGATACGCCGGCCAAACTGCAATTGGCCACGATTCTTCCGTCCTCCACTCGCACATCATAGACCTTGTTGAACATTCGGTCCAGATTCTCGGCACGGAACTGGTCAACGTATTTCCAATCCTGGCGGACGTACATCTCGTTGTCGATGACAGCGCGGTACAGGGACAGTTCCGTAGGAGCCGCCAACCGCTCCCGGCCATCTACCTGCAAACTGTCAAACTGACCCAACTGCTTGGAAAATGCATACGAGAAGCGCTCGCCCTTAGCATACACGTGGAAGTCATCCTCGGTAAGCATGGCGCAAGCGCGCACCGTCTTTACTTTCTTGATGAGGACGGGAATCTCCTGCTGCAGCTGAGTGATGGCCGTGCCGTCGGGCTCACATAGAACCACCGTCACGGTACATCCCAGTTCGCAAAAATCGGGGAATTTCGTCTCCGGCGTGATAACCGCTGTCGCATAAGGGGCGGCCTCCACCGTCACCGTCTTGTCTTCGATTACGGCGCCGTCTACACGAAGAATGTACCGCACCGCTTTTTCATTCAGATTCGTGAAAGCGTACCAGTTTTTAATGGTGATCTTACCGTCATCGTAGGTGAAGCGGAAGGGCGCGTAGGTCGCCGCGATCTCACGGCTACCTGCTTTAAGAGAGCGGTCGTGGAAAGTCATACCGTCACAGCAGAAGTTGCCGGAGTGGGTTAACTCTTCGGGGAAGTCACCGCCGTATTTCGGCACGCCATCCACCAGTACAGTGTGGTCTGTCCACTCCCAGATACAGCCGCCCACCAATGCAGGCGAGGAGAGAATGGCTTCCCAATACTGCCACACGTCGCCGGGACCGTTGCCCATAGAGTGGGAATATTCACAGAGGAAAATCGGCTCGCCCTCTGTACCCTCTCTAACCAGACGGTCCATTTCCGGCAGCCCGGGGTACATTCGAGAATATACATCCAACTCGAAAATGTTGGCTGCCGAAGCACCCTCATAATGGCTAAGGCGATCGTCGTCGCGAGCCTTGAGCCAGCGAAGCATCGCTCGGTGGTTATCACCGTAATCGCTCTCGTTACCCAGCGACCAGAAGATGATGGAAGGGTGATTCTTATCCCGCTCCACCGCGCGGACCATCCGCTCCACAAAGGCTTCTTCCCACTCAGAGATATTTGTGAGAGAACCTTCATTGCGGCCGAAGAAGCCGTCATGCTGATTGGCGAAGCGGTTGATGGAACCGTGAGCCTCCAAATCGGTCTCCAACACCACGTAGAAGCCGATCTCATCACACCAATCAAGGAACTTGGGGGTGGGCGGATAGTGAGAGGTGCGGATGGTATTGATATTCAGCGACTTCATCAGTCGCAAATCATTCAGAAGTTCTTCCTCGGTCATAGTCCAGCCACCCACCGGAGAGGTGTCGTGGTGGTTGACGCCGCGGAACTTCACCGGCTGACCGTTGATAAGCACCTCCCGCTCCGGGGAGATGGCGATACTGCGCAGACCGGCGCGGCGGTGAATGATCTCACCCGCACACTCGATCTCCAGATCGTACAGATACGGCTTCTCGGCGTTCCACAGGATAGGATTCGCAACCGGTAACAGCACATCCTCGCCGGCAGCCTCACCGATAAGCGCGCCCTTATCGAACAACCGCACAGTGAAGGCACGATCCGCCTTGATGCGGAAGGCGGTATTGTCCACCGAGGTGATGGACAAATCGGTGAGATGACCCTTAGGGCGGGACAACAGATACACGTCACGGAATATGCCGTTGTGACGGAAGGCATCCTGATCCTCCAAATAGCTGCCGGCGCACCATTTCCACACGAGGATACGCAGGGTGTTCTCCCCCGCCTTAACGTAAGGAGTCAGATCAAACTCCGCTTGCAAACGACTGCCCTGCGTGAAACCCACGTATTCGCCGTTGACCAACACCTTAGCACAAGAAGAAACACCCTCCAACACCAAGTAGGTCTCGCGCCCATCGTCCGCCACCGTAAAAGAGCGCTGATACCAACCGCAGGGGTTCATATCCGGCACATAGGGCGGATCGTAGGGATAGGGGTAACACACATTGGTGTAGTTGGGATGTCCGTATCCTTTCATCTGCCAGCAGGAGGGCACCTCAATGGTGTCCCACGCCATAGGTTCGATAGCGGCGTCTCCGTTCTCAAAATACGCAAACTGCCAATCGCCGTTGAGCAGCGTATACTCCGCCGCGCCCTCGGGAATGTAAAAACTTCTCGATGGTAATCGGTTGTCGGACAAGCGCGATAAATCTTCATAAAATCGCATAGTTATCACCTCAGTTGCGGGCACTCGAGCCCATACTATCTCACACTTGCATCCATTTTATAGGAAAACGCGCCTTTTTTCAATAGCATATCTATATATGTAATATCAATATTCAACGAAATCGTAAACCATAGCCAAATCACACAAAAATTATCCCCTTTTTTTGGGAATTATGTACGGCAAAATTGCTCGAAAAAGAAAGCTTGATTTTGAGCGGTTTGTCCAGTTTATTTCTTAATTTTTTGTTGATTTTTCCAAGATTTCCTATGCATTTTTAAGTATAAAAGCCCCTTTTCCCGTCACAAAATGCCTCTATTTTTATTATATTTTGACGAAAAGAGAACATTCTATTGCAATTTTTACATTATTGTGGTACACTGACAACAACGCTTAAAACACTCTAAATTAGGGGAGGAGAATTGCTATGATTCTGTATTTTGTTCGTCACGGGGAGCCCATTTACGACCCCGACAGTCTGACTCCTCTCGGTCACGAACAGGCAAAAGCGCTGTCCAAGAGACTTTTAATCCATGGTCTGGACCGCGTCTACGTGTCCTCCTCCATCCGTGCACAGCAAACGGCTCAACCCACCTGCGAACTATTGCGAAAAGATCCCATCATCTGCGATTGGGCCCACGAGGACAAAGCGTACGCCGATTTCCACGCTAAGGATGAAAACGGCAAGGAAGGATGGATCTTGGAGTCCGCCCCAATGCTGGAAAAATTCTCCGATCCCGAAGTGCTGAAATTGAGAGACAAATGGTATACTCATCCTTATTTTGAAGGTACCGGCTATGAAGCGGGCGTTAAGCGAATCAACACCGAAGTGGACAACTGGCTGTTGGAGTTGGGCTATCGCCACGATCGCGAGACCGGTCGCTATTACCAAGTGGGTGAACCCCCCAAACGAGTGGCGATGTTTGCCCATTACGGCTTCGGTATGGCCTTCCTCAGCAGTGTGCTGGATATCCCCTACAACGAATTCCTTCCTCGCTTCAATATCGGTCTGACCGGTATGACCGCCATCCTGTTCTACCATCATAAGAACGGCATGGTCATTCCTCAGGTAGTACAACACGCCGGCGACGGCCACCTGTACCGTGAGGGCTTGCTCAAAACCAACTTCTAATCTCAACAAGGATGTGTGTAATGATGAAACTTATCGGCAGCGACTTTGATGGTACCCTTAACCAAGGCGGCATTGACGAAGAGAAATTGCAAGCCATCCGCGACTGGCGCGCCGCCGGCAATAAGTTCGGCGTAGTCAGTGGCCGTGGTCCCGACTTCATTAGGGAGCTTAAAGAAAAATTGGGAGACGAGTTCGACTTCCTTATCAGCTGCAACGGCGGCATCATCTCCGATGCCGCAGGCAACGAGCTGCACTCCGCCACCTGCGACACGGTCAACATCGAAGAGTTCTGTCGGGATGTATACCGCTGGGGTGGTCAGGTAGTGGACTTTTTGGATGATCGGTATTTCCGCATCGGTTGTGACAAAGAGGTAACCCAATCGTACGATTATTCGGTGGACGACCTACCCCCCATCACCTTCTTCTACAAGCTGTGTATGGCGTGCAAAAGTCCCGAAGAAGCCCGTGAGATCGCCGGTAAAATTCGCGAAGCCTACGGGGATCGGGTGTACGCTATGCAGAACTGGAGTGTGATCGACATTGCCCCCGCCGGCGTGAATAAGGCTTCGGGGCTGCGATGGTTAGCCAACCACTTCGGCATCGCCGAAGAGAACATCATTGCCGTGGGCGACTACGATAACGACGCGGATATGATCCGAGAGTTCCGCTCCTATGCTATGGATAACGGCAACGACTATGTCAAGAGTCTGGCCGATTTCACCACCCCTTCGGTCACCGATCTGATCCGTCGGGAAATGAGCTTATTAAGTGTATAAGAAAGGGGCCTCTGCTGAGAAGCAGAGGCC
>JAZNJO010000010.1:0-8240 GCA_045578085.1 Acutalibacteraceae bacterium
CGCCGACCCTGTCTCGCGGGACAGGGTCGGCGTGTTTGTGTTGTTTACAGATTGTATTCCGGCGCGATTTCGAAATTGGTTTCCTGATCTTTCTTTTCTCGCTTCCGTTTGTTTTGGTATTCCTTCGGGGTGATGTTGTACCGTTTGCGGAAAACCGATATGAAGTAGGATACTGCAGAAAAGCCGGATTGCTCAGAAACGGTCTCAATGCTGAGCGTGGGATTCTCCAACAATTTTAGAGCATATTGCATACGAAGATCGGCAATCATCTGCATACAGGTGGTGCCGGTGGACTGCTTGAACAGCAGGGCTAAGTGATTGGGGGAGACGTGAGCTTTTTCGCCCAACTCCTGCATGGTGATCTTTTTGCGGAAGTTGTAGAGTATGTACTGGAGGGTCTGCTGCACCACCGGGTTATTCACTTCATAGCTGGGCAGGGGATGATGATTCCGCTCGCTGGTTTTAAGAATGTGAAGACACAGGTAAGAAAGCATAAGCCGAATACTCATTTCCTGCAGATCAGAATCTGTCTCAAAGCAATGGAGTAGTTCGGTGAGCTGTGTGAGCAGACGAGTAAAATGGTCATCATCCAGTTTGACCGAATGAAAATGATCGTGTTGCAACAGAATCTGACGTACGTCCTCAGAAATGGCCTGCTCATCAAACCGAAGATGGATTAAATGGCACTTGGAACCGGGGTCCGGCACCAATGCGTGAATATCCATTGGGGTGAGCAGATAGGCGCAGCCGGTAGATAGGGGGAAACTGGTGTCGTTAAACAGGTGCGTGCCGGTTCCGCTCAAGATGATCTCGATTTCAAAGTAATCGTGCCAATGTAGTTCGCGGCTGGGCCACTCTTCATCCACGATTCGCTCATCAATCGCCAGGCAGAAGGGGTGAGTCATTCGATATTGATATTCTTGTTCAGCAGAAATGAAAAACGAAGGAATAACCGGTGTTCTCATTGTGGGCCTCCCAAAGTTTAAAAATATAATGATTCAACGGGAAAATTATACACGATTTAAAGAACAATTACAAGATGCTTTTGCAAGGTTTTGGAAAGAGTTTAACACAATGCGACAAAATGCTACACTAGTGTGCAAACGAGAATTGTACAATCGTAAAATTATGATACCTGTAAATTCAAAGCCGAAGTAGTGGCGGTATAAAGAAACATCCTAATAATCATTAAATAATTGCACAATTTATCGGATGGATATCTTGCAATTGTGTCGGTTCTGTGATACGCTAGTTTAAGTAAAAAAAGGAGTGGATAAAAAATGGTTCGTTTAGGCAATACCATCGTGTTGGGCGATAGTTACTCTACTTATGAGGGGTATATCCCCGAGGGAAATCTTTGTTATTACACGATTAATGATGAAAAGAACAGTGGTGTTAAATCGGTGGAAGATACTTGGTGGCACCAACTGATGACCGCCACCGATGCTACGCTGTTGCATAACGACAGCTATTCCGGCTCTACTATTTGCTTTACCGGTTATGATAAGGTGGATTATACCAGTATTTCTTTTAATACCCGGTTTGAGAATTTGTATGAGCGTGGCTTCTTTGCAGAGAATCGAGTGGACACCTTGCTGGTGTTCGGCGGCACCAACGATACCTGGTGCGGCGCTCCCGTGGGAGAATTAAAGCTTGAGGGCTGGACCAAAGAGGATATGTATGCCGCATTGCCGGCCACGGGTCGTCTATTCACCCGTATTCGGGAGTTGCTGCCGGACACAAAGGTGTATGCGATCCTCAACACCGGCCTGAAGCCGGAGATTCACGACGGCATTGCCGAGGCGGCCCGCCGTTGCGGCGCCACGCCCATTGCCTTGACGGAGATAGACAAGATTGGCGGCCACCCTTCGGCAAAGGGAATGACCGAGATCAAGGAGCAATTAATGGCCTTTCTGGAAAAAGAAAGCAAGGAATAATTATAGGGAGGAAACCAAAATGAAATTGTTATCCATTGGTAATAGTTTCTCTCAGGATGCTCAGGGGTGGTTACACCGCATCGCTGTGGCGAATGGAGTGGAGTTGGAGACCACCAATTTGATGATTGGTGGTTGCAGTCTGTATACTCACTGGCAGCATGTGGTGAATCAGGATGCGGCCTATTACTTGGAGCAGAATGGCACCGATATGGCGCGAATGATCTCTATTGACGAGGCGCTGGCTATGGAGGAGTGGGATGTGATCACCCTTCAACAGGTCAGCCACGATAGCGGTCGCCCCCAAACCTTCCTGCCGTACCTGCCCGATCTGGCGGCCTATTGCCGCGAGAAGGTGCCGAATGCTAAGTTCTACTGGCATCAGACTTGGGCCTATGAGATCGACTCCGACCATGGCGGATTTGTTCATTATGACCGCAATCAGTCGGAGATGTTCCGCCGCATCAAGGACGGCAGCGAATTGGTCGCCAAGATGCTGAATGTTCCTCTGTTTCCTTGCGGCGAGACCATCCAGAAATTGCGTGAGATCGTGCCAGCCTTTGACTATAAGAACGGCGGCCTGTCTCTGAATCGTGACGGTTTCCACTTATCTTATGATTACGGACGTTATACGGCGGCGGCAGTGTGGTTTCGTATGCTGACCGGCAAACTGCCCCGCACCGACGCCTTTGAGGAGTTGGACAGCTCTTTGCTAGAGCAGATTAATGAGGTCATCGAGTCGGTTGTGGCCGGCTGAGGGGAGTAAACGGTTATGAGTTTGTTCGGCGGAGTGTTGCCGGTGACCGGCACTTCCTTTTTGATCTTTTGTTTGTTTGCGGTGTTGTTGGTGGGATTCGCTTTAGGTCGAATTACCATCAAAGGTATTTCCTTGGGCGATGCAGGTGTGTTCTTGGTAGCCCTGTTGTTTGGCGCTTTGTTTTATGAACCGCTTTCCCAACAACTATTGCTGAAAGGGGAGGGGGCCACAGTCACGTATGTAGACAACGCCTTAGACATTGTGGAAAAACTGGGTCTGGTGTTGTTTGTCACCGCTGTGGGATATATTGCCGGCCCCAATTTTTTCAGCAATATGAAGAAAAACTTTAAATCCTACGTATTGTTGGGTGTGGTGGTGATTCTGTCCGGTGGCTTGGCGGCAGTAGGGTGCATTTTTCTGGGACGCGGTATTGGCTTTGGCGGCTCCATTCAAAGTGCGGAAGAGTTCACAGCCATGATTATCGGTCTTTTGGCAGGTGCGTTGACCTCTACCCCCGGTTTTTCCGCGGCAAAAGCCTCGGTAGCAGCGGAATATGTAAGCACCGTGTCGGTTGGCTACGGAATTGCCTATATTTTCGGTGTGTTGGGCGTTGTGCTGTTTGTTCAGTTGGTGCCGCGTTTTTTAAAGGTGGATATGACGGTAGAGCGTGAGAGACTTACCACTGCATCCACCGCCTCCGTGGAGAAGAAAAAAGGTGCGTTTTCTTTAGATAGCACCGGCATTGCCGCTTTTGCGGCAGCGGTGCTGGTGGGCACTTTGGTGGGAGCGGTACGCATCCCCTTGACGGGGCAAGGCCTGAACGGCACTTGTTTCTCTTTGACCACCACCGGTGGTTGTCTGCTTACTGCGTTGATCTTTGGGCATTTCGGTCGCATCGGTCGACTGAATATCACCCCCAACAGCGTCACGTTGAAATTGTTCCGTGAGTTGGGTCTGGTGTTTTTCCTTGCCGGTGCCGGAATTCCCGGCGGCGCTGAGTTTGTGGAGATGTTTGATCCCATGTACTTCATCTACGGTGCGGTGATGACTCTGTTGCCGATGGTGGTTGGCTTCCTGTTCGGCAAGTACGTGCTCAAGATGAGTTTGCTGAACAATCTGGGTTCTCTCACCGGTGGAATGACCAGTACTCCGGCGTTGGGCACCCTCATTAACGTCTCCGGAACCGAAGCGGTGGCGGCTGCGTATGCGGCCACCTACCCTGTGGCGCTGGTGATGGTGGTGCTGCTCTCACAAGCATTGATTTTATTGTTGTAAAACATATAAAAGAGAGGTCTCGTGTGAGGCCTCTCTTTTTTTGTTGCATGTGTATTGGAAAACATCAGAAATCATATTGACTTGCAGATTCCTTTATTATAAAATAGACAATGTATTTGTATGTCCTGCGCGTAACTATATGTTAAAGTAGAGGAGAGTATTTATGCAAATCAATGTTCGCAAATTGTTAGCCGTTCTGGCGGCTGTTGCCCTGCTGTGCACGGTGTTGCCCCTGAGCGGCATCGTCACCCTGCTGGCGGCGGGTACCAACCTGGTCACCAACGGTGACTTCGAGAGTGGTACGGTTGGTTCGGTTGCTACTGGCTGGACACAGTATGACAGCTCTTACCCCTCGCTGGTGTCCACCGAGGATGCTCATACCGGTAGTCAGTCTGTTAAATTGTCCTATCGTCAGAGTCGTTTCGTTCTGCGTCAGGATGTAACGGTTGAGGAAAATACAGACTATACAATCAGCCTGTATTATCGCTACACCGCAGAGGCCACCAGACAGTATTTTCTTGGTGCCTATACCACTGCGAGTAATGGCAAATATTCGAATAGCGATGGTGTTTTGATTGATTCTACTGCTACAGAAGTTTCAACCTCGGTTTCTAACACCGCATGGACTAAGTTGACTTATACGTTTAATAGTGGCTCTAATACCACCGTTCGTATTGGTATTGCTGGAAATAGCAGTTCTGCCAAGATTTATTCTGCAGATGGTTTTACCTTGGTTGACGATGTGGTTTTGGAGAAGGTGGGCGGCTCCGATTCCGGTGATGAGCCTGAGGTTACCATCACCCCTGACGAAGAGGCGGCCAACAACTTAGTGGTTAACGGCTACTTCAACGACGGCAACGCTAACGGCTGGACCGTTTCGGGTGGTGTGGTCGAGGCCTACAACGGTGACTATATGCTGAAGGGTACCACCACCGGTCGTTATGCCACTGTGGCCAAGCAGACGATCAGCGTTAAGGCTAACACCGATTACACTCTGGATATGAATGCTCTGTATGTCGGCGGCGCTACCCAAGCCACTGCCCGCGTGCACGTGTATGCCGCTGATGGTTCCTCCGATCTGGTTTCCGGTTACTACTGGACTATTCAACCCGGCGTGATGAACGCTAAGCAGCATGCTTTCAACACCGGTAACAACACCCAGATCACCATCGGTGTGCAGCAGATGGCTGCCGCCAGCAGCTCCGATGCTTTCGACGGCAACATCTACTACGACGATTTTAACCTGCAGGAAATCATTCCCGCTCCCGAGGGCAACGACACTCCCTCCAATGACGGCTACATCACCAACGGTGACTTTGAGACCGGTGACCTGACCGGTTGGACTATAAAACACGGCGGTCAGATTAACTGGATCGAGGTTGCTTCCGGCAACTTTGCTCTGGAAGGTACTGCCACTGCCAAGTACAGCCCCTTCATTTCCCAGACGGTGACCGTTGAGGCTAATACCGACTACATTATTACATTTAAGGCAAAGTTGGCGAAGGCCGGCGGACAGGTTCGCTTCTATGTGTCCCCCGATGGTACGACCGAAAGCAACATTGCCAGTCCCTACTACTTCACCTCCACCACCGAGTGGGCCACCTATCAGTTGTCCTTCAACTCCGGCAGCAACACCTCTTTGGTGGTGTTCCCTGCTCAGGGCGTTAATGACGGCGGCAACATTTTCTACGATGATATCGTGATGGAGAAAGCTACCCCCGGTTATCAGGGTCTGTATCCCGAGACCATGACCTCCGGTGCCGATATCCGCTTTATGACCTACAACGTGCTGGTGGGTAAGGACGAGTCCAACGGCGGTTATTCTTGGGGTGGAGACATCACCGGCCGTCCCGAGAAGGCCTTTGCGATGATTAATTACTACAAGCCCGACGTCATCGCCTTTGAGGAGTTCTCCGGCGAGTGGTACGATGCTTTTGTAGCTGAGATGACCGACGACTATGAGTTCGGTGAGATGATCAGTGCAGATGCCGATAAAAACAATGGCAAGCTGTATACCTGCTTGGCATATAATAAGAACACCGTTCGTTTGTTGGATACCGACTTGTTCCGTAACACGGTCAGCCGCTGGGGCACTCAGGGCATGCGTTACGTCAACGTGGGATTCTTTGAGGTCATTGCTACCGGAGAGAAGTTCATTGGTGCCGTTACCCATCCCGACGCTGGTGATTTGGTTGGTACCTCTGATGTGAACAACGACGGCGTTGCCGAAGAGGGCGACGGTTACTGGCGTCCCGCTATGTTGGAAGAGGCGGCCGCCTATGTGAAGGGCCTGTCCGATGAGTATAATATGCCCGTGGTGTGGGGCGGTGACTTCAACTCCGGTCTGGAGGGCACCTACGACGACAATATTTCTTGGTATAAGGTGGCCGACGCCGGCTTTACCGATGCCACCAACGGTCGCTACATCGACCACATCTTCTACAACGATAAGGCCACTCACTTGTATGAGACCACCGTTGCCGATGCGGCGGTCGAAGGTGCTTCCGATCATAAGGCTGTCTTTGCCGATATCCAGTTCCTGGATGAGGGCACCACTCCCATCCGCAACCTGATCAGCGGCATCAAGCAGCAGGGCCGTAACTATATGAAGAACGGCGTCCTGTGGCTGGACTTCTCCGCTTCCGGCATTGAGTTCACCGCCAACTGTGAAGGCACCGTGGCGCTGAACCTGACGGTTAACTCCATCAAGAACACCGATGCCACTTACGGCGGCATCTATTTCACCGTTATCGTGGACGGTGTGAAGAAGGATCGTGCCCTGTGCCGTATCACCGAGACCGGCAACGTGACCCTGACTCTGGCCGAGGGCCTGTCTGCCGGCAACCACACCTTTGAGGTGTATCGCCAGACCGAGCATCGCGGTGCCGAGGTAGGCATCAGCTCCATCACCATGAACGGCACCATCGGCACCAAGCCTGCGGACAGCCCCTACTTCATCGAGTTCATCGGCGACTCCATCTCCACCGGTTACGGTGCGCTGGGTGTCTCCAGTGACGCCAGTGCGGAGTCTCCCAAGTGGCAGGATGCTACCGTAGCGTATCCCTACCTGACCGCTAAGGCGCTGGGTGTAGATTTCTCCGACGTATGCTACTCCGGCATCGGTGCCAAGTATGGCTGGCAGGATCCCAATATGCACACCTTCTATCCCTATCAGCGTTGGCAGTACGATCGTACCACCCAATACAACTTCAACAGCCGTCAGCCCAACGTGGTGGTTATCGCTCTGGGTACCAATGACATCGCGATGGAGTCTGAAAAAGGCATTACCGTCGAGCAGCGTCTGACCGGTTATCAGGAGTTCCTGGATCTGGTTCGTGCCAAGAACCCCAACTCTAAGATCATCTGGATCTACGGTATGATGAAGGACGACGACAACGCCCGCATCCCTCAGATCATTGAGAACAATGGCGGCGCGGCTGCAGGTCTGTATTCTTTGGAATTGACCACCAATACTGCCGGTGCCGGTTGGCATCCCTCTGCTGCGGGTCAGCAGGCTTTTGCCAACGATCTGGTGGCGTTCATTAATGAGAAGAATCTGCTCACCATGGGCGATGAGGAAGACACTGCTAACTTGATTACCTCCGAGGGTTCCAGTGTGATGGATGTTGTGAACGGTAAGATGGGCGTCGGTTTCCTGTTCGACGTAAAAGTGTCCGGCATCACCAAGGATGAGGCTCATATCGGTGATTATTCCAACGCTATCGTAACTATCGACGGCGTTGAGTACAAGCTGATTACTATGGGCGCTGTGGTCACCAACCGTGCGGCTATCGGCATTGACGAGGATCTGTTGAAGCGCTCCAATTTGAGCAACACCGTGATCGATATTCCTGCTGAGAAAGTATATCAGGCGGATGCTGATAACGCTAAGTTTGCGGTGCGTATCAAGAATATTCCCGTCGCCAATTCCGCGACCGTCATCTACGCTCGTCCCTATTACGTCATTGAGGTGGGCGGTGAAGAGGTTACTGTATATGACGACATCGTAGGCAGAAGCTACGACGAGAAACTGGATGTCAACGACGACGAGTTCGAGTGGTAATTCTTAATTGACACAAAAAACGGGTCACAGCCTAGTGCACAGGTCCAGTAAAAACGGACAATAGAAAAACGCGACCTCCTATGGTAGAATTAAAACAACTACCATAGGAGGTTTTGTTATGTCAAGAAATTATCGTCATATAAACGAATATGAAAAAGAAATATTAGAGATGAGAAGACAAGGAAAAAGCAAAAGAGAAATATGTGAAAAG